>CAIZNF010000066.1 GCA_903934275.1 uncultured Nitrosomonadales bacterium | reverse complement strand
TGCTGCTGGAGCATGTGCATGAACTGTATAACTTCTACGGCGAACACACCGGGTTGCGCGTGGCGCGCAAACACATCTCCTGGTACACCAAAGGGCTGGCCGGTTCGGCACAGTTCCGCCACAAGATGAATCAATTGGAAAGCCCTGCTGAACAGTTGGCGGCAGTGGACGATTTTTTTACGGAACAAGCGCAGCGTGAAACACCGTTGCATTACATCGAAAGGTTGGCAGCATGAGCGATTGTTTGATAAACGAAAATGACATGGCGCGCTACGTGCGCAAGACACTCAAAGAGTATTTTAAGAACCTCGATGGCGAAGAGCCCAGCTACGACATGTATGACATGGTAATAGCTTGTGTCGAGAAACCACTGCTCGAAATGGTGCTGGAACACGTTGGCGGCAATCAAACCCGTGCGTCAGAAATGCTCGGAATCAATCGCAACACGTTGCGCAAGAAAATGCAACAACACGGAATTTCGTAGAACGTGTTTTAAAAGTGTAACTAGCAGGCCGAAGTGCAGGGCGCACGGAACGCAGGAGCCGGAATATACATGAGCACATGAGGATTCCGAGCACCGAGCAATACCGCAGTTCGGACGCGCAGTAACTTTTAAAACACGTTCGCAGATCTGGCTACGCCCGACATGCTGGGTGAAACCCGACCTACTGCCCCCATTCAACTTTATTGGAAACATCATGGCAACAATCAAACAGGCACTCATCAGTGTGTCGGATAAATCCGGCATCCTCGAATTCGCGCAAGGCTTGAATCAGCTCGGCGTAAAAATCCTTTCCACCGGCGGCACCGCCAAGCTGCTTGCCGACAATGGCATCCCGGTCACCGAGGTGGCGGACTACACCGGCTTCCCCGAAATGCTGGACGGGCGTGTGAAGACGCTGCAACCCAAAGTCCACGCGGGCATTCTGGCGCGGCGCGACCTGCCGGAACATGTAGCCACGCTGGAAAAGCACGGCATTCCAACCATTGATCTGGTGGTGGTGAATCTATATCCGTTCGCAGCGACCGTCGCCAGACCGGATTGCACACTAGAGGATGCCATCGAGAATATCGACATCGGCGGCCCTACCATGGTGCGCGCGGCGGCAAAAAATCACGCGCATGTTGCCATCATCACCGACCCGGCGGACTACGTAGATGTGCTGGCAGAGATGCAAACCAACGACGGAGCGGTGAGTGGAGCGACGCGTTTCGACCTGGCGAAAAAAGCCTACTCGCACACCGCAGCCTATGATTCCGCGATCAGCAACTATCTCACCACGATTAACGCGGACGGCACAAAGAGCGCGTTCCCGGCACAGATTAATTTCAACTTCGCCAAGGTGCAGGACATGCGCTACGGCGAGAACCCGCACCAGAATGCCGCGTTCTACCGCGACCTCAATCCGGTGCAAGGCGGCATCTCCGACTACACCCAGCTGCAGGGCAAGGAGCTGTCCTACAACAACATCGGTGATGCCGATGCCGCTTGGGAGTTGGTCAAAACCTTCGATCAACCGGCCTGCGTCATCGTCAAACACGCCAACCCGTGCGGTGTCGCCATCGCCGACAGCGCGCTGAATGCCTACAGGCTGGCCTATGCCACCGATACCACTTCCGCGTTTGGCGGCATCATCGCTTTCAACCGCGAACTGGATGCCGACAGCGCGACGCAGATCACCGCCAACCAGTTCGTCGAACTCATCATCGCGCCGTCCGCTTCCGAGGCCGCGCTCAAGGTCACGGCAGCGAAGCAAAACGTGCGTGTGCTCACCGCGCCGCTGTCCAACGCGCACAACCAGTTCGATTTCAAACGTGTCAGCGGCGGCCTGTTGGTGCAATCGCCGGATGCGCTCAACGTGCAGGCGGCGCAACTCAAGGTGGTGACCAAGGCGCAGCCATCGGGCGAACAACTGCAAGATCTGCTGTTCGCTTGGCGCGTGGCGAAATATGTGAAGTCGAACGCCATCGTATTCTGCAAAAGCGGCCAGACGCTGGGTGTAGGCGCGGGGCAGATGAGCCGCGTGGACAGCACGCGTATCGCCTCAATCAAGGCGCAAAACGCGAATCTGAGTCTTGCAGGTTCTGTCGTGGCCTCGGATGCATTCTTTCCGTTCCGCGACGGCATCGACGTGCTGGCGCAGGCGGGCGCAAAAGCCGTAATTCAGCCCGGCGGCAGCATGCGCGACACGGAGGTGATTGCGGCGGCCGATGAACATGGATTAGCGATGGTGTTTACCGGCTTCCGTCATTTCAGGCATTGAACATGTTCCCATGTGACTCTGCTCATTATGCCGAGCCGCTTCGGCATGCTCGGTGAAGATAAAGCCCGATCCGAATTTTATTCACGCAGTAACGATTTTTGGGGAGAAAAATTATGCGCAATTTATTCGGTGCTTTATGTCTGACATTGCTGCTTACCGGTTGCGGCTACAACACCTTTCAAACCACCGATGAGCAGATCAAGGCGAGCTGGGCGGAAGTGCTGAACCAGTATCAGCGCCGTGCCGACCTGATTCCAAATCTGGTAAATACCGTCAAAGGTTTTGCCGCGCAAGAGCAGACTGTACTGCTGGGTGTTACCGAGGCGCGCGCGAAAGTGGGCAGCATTCAGGCTACGCCGGAATTGATCAACGACGCGCAGGCATTCGCTAAATTTCAGGCTGCACAAGGCCAACTTTCTTCGGCATTGAGCCGCTTGCTGGTGGTATCTGAAAATTATCCGCAATTGAAATCCGATGCGAATTTCCGCGACTTGCAGGCGCAACTGGAAGGCACCGAAAACCGCATTACCGTGGCGCGCAACCGCTATATCAAGGCAGTGCAGGAATACAATATCACGGTACGTTCATTCCCGAGCAACCTGACCGCAATGCTGTTCAGCTACACCGTAAAGCCATCTTTCACGGTGGAAAACGAAAAGGAGATTTCCCATCCGCCGACGGTAGATTTTGCCGCGCCCAAACCCGCCACACCGAACCCTGCCGCACCAACAAAATAAATGAAAACCATAGCGCGGGTTGTTCTGCTTGCGCTGCTATTGGTCGGGACGGCGCAGGCCGAGGTGTCCGTGCCGCCACTCGCGCATCGAGTTACCGATCTCACCGCCACGCTGGATGCGCAACAAGCCCAAACGCTGGAATCTATTCTCGCCGCATTCGAGGCAAAAAAGGGCGCGCAGCTTGCTGTGCTGATCGTGCCGACTACCCAACCGGAAACCATCGAGCAATTCGGTATGCGCGCCGTCGAGGCATGGAAGCTCGGACGCAAGGGCGTGGATGACGGCGCATTACTGCTCGTCGCCAAGAATGATCGCACCCTGCGCATCGAGGTAGGATACGACCTGGAAGGGGTGCTGAACGATGCCACAGCGAAACGCATCGTTGATGAGATCATTGTGCCGCACTTCAAGCGCGGCGAGTTTTATCCAGGCATCGAGTCGGGTACAGCGGCGATGATGCGGGTAGTCGATGGAGAGCCCTTGCCGCCGCCGAAGCGTGCTGCCGCAAGCGGAAAATATGATATCGAGTCGCTGTTCTTTATTGCTTTCGGGCTGGTTGTGGTCGTGGGTGGCATGTTGCGCGCGTTGCTCGGACGCTTCCCCGCAGCGCTGTTGATGGGCGGAGTGCTGGGTGGGCTGGCCTGGCTATTGGTTACGCCGCTGCTAGTTGCTTTGTTGGTCGGATTTATGGCATTCGTGTTTGTGCTACTGGGCGGCTCAGGGCGTGGCTTTGGCGGTGGTGGATTGGGTGGAACCAGCGGGGGCGGCTTCGGCGGTGGAGGAGGTTTCAGTGGCGGGGGCGGTGGGTTTGGTGGCGGCGGAGCATCGGGAAGGTGGTGATATGAATTTGAAACGCATCATGCGACATCTATTGAGTAGCCGCACGGCGATGAAGCGGATTTTTTCATCGCGCGCACTGGATGCAATCGAGCGCGCCATCGGCGAAACCGAGGTGCGGCACGACGGGCAAATTCGATTCGCGGTCGAGGCCGCATTGAATCTGTCACCACTACTTGCCGATCAGACGGCACGGGAACGCGCTATCGAAATTTTTTCCAGTTTGCGTGTATGGGATACCGAACACAATAACGGCGTGCTGATTTATTTGTTGCTGGCGGATCACGATATCGAGATCGTCGCAGATCGCGGCATACACGCCATGCTTGGACAGAAAACGTGGGAAGTGATTTGCATCGAGATGGAAGCGGCGTTCCGCAAAGGGCAGTTTGAATCTGGTGTGCTTGCCGGTATTTTCGCCGTGGGTGAACATCTGGCGCGCCACTTTCCGGCGCGTAGCAACAAATCTAATGAAATGCCGGACAACCCGGTGGTGTTGTAGCAAACGAGCATTGCCCGAAAACACGCTAACTTCTTGAAAATTGGTAGGTCGTGCCAGATTCGAACTGGCGACCAACGGATTAAAATGGGTGAACGAGAGAAGTAATTATTGTTTTCAATCAGTCTCTTGTAACGCTTGCCACTCACCAAAACAGTGCAAATATGGCACAGTCTGGCGCAAGCCAGTCTGTATCCTCATTCGCACAAGAGCATCGCTGTTGTGCCAGTAAAACCGCCACAGTCTGGCATCGCAGCATCTTACCAATGAACAATCTGGGCACCGGAGAAAAATAGAGAGCTTTTCAGCTAATTGCCAAAGCCACAGAAAGCAACTTAAACTAAGCCAGCTTACCAGGGGAACGAATGCCGACTATTTCATTTTTTTACGGAATCCTGATAAAAATGTATTGGGATGAACATGCACCACCACACTTTCATGCCGAGTATAGCGGTGCAGAGGCGGTAATCAATATCCAAACGCTTGAAATAACCAGAGGCAAACTACCGCATGGAGCGGCCATACTGGTGAAAGAATGGGCAATGCAGCACCGCAATGAATTAATGGAGGATTGGAAGCTATGCGAACAATTGCAAACACCAAACAAAATAGCGCCGCTGGAATAGAGCAGCAAATCCCTTGGAGAGTGTCCAAGGTGGAAGCTCTGCCCACTTTTCGGCTACACGTGCAATTTGAGGATGGAACAAAAGGCATAGTAGATATGGCTAGTTTTCTGAAAAGAGATTGCGGAGTGTTCAAAGTGCTGCGCAACGTGGAAGTATTTGAGACAGTACACGTTGAGCACGGTGCCGTCACTTGGCCGGATGAATTAGACTTGGCACCAGACAGAATGCACGATGAATTACAAAATGCAGAGGTGTATGTGATGCGATAAACATTTCTCTGACCAGAGAAACTAAAGCCCTCTTCGGAGGGCTTTTTTATGCACAAAATCTGCGGATAAGTCTGTGCGTTGTCCAGGAATGAAGGGGCACAAATATGGCACAGTCTGGCGCAAGCCAGTCTGTATGTTGTTGCTGACCGAAAATTGACCCACATAGAGGTGATCTGCTGATCGAAAATTGACCCAGGTGTTCTA
>CAIZNF010000065.1 GCA_903934275.1 uncultured Nitrosomonadales bacterium | reverse complement strand
GGAACGCCCAGCAACTACAGTTACGCTGATTAAAATTCAGCCCCTGTTTTCAATCGGTGAGCTTCAGGAAGACGCGGCACAACGTGGGGTTAAACTTGGAAGCATCGCAAGATTTGAATTTTCGGACAGTGAACATGGTTCACCCGGTTGTTTACAATGAAATTTGGGGGGTCATAATGAAAATTGCATTTGTATTGTCTACCCTATTGATGTGCTCCAACCTAATGTTGGCTCAGTCGGCATATGCAGCAGGTAACACGAAGGATACTCAGAATTCATTGAGAAAAAAGATAACTGAGTTAGAAAAAGAGAAGGAAAAGTTACTTACTTCTGAAAAAAAAACACACACTCTATATGAACAGCCCAGTCAAACCATTCGGCCACCTAGGTTTGAGCCATATTCGTACCCATAGTGGTATATAAAGTGCCGCGAATTTTGTGATTAACGCAAGTATCAAGCAGATTAGAGAATGTGCTCCTTTAACAAGTATAGCGGGCTGCGCCCGCTTCCACCGCCGCACGCTGCGCGTGCTGTCGCTGTAAGCGAACTCATCCCGCTATTTATCGCCAAGAGAGTTTTTACGCTGCAACATGGGCGCGTTTGCTATGTTGCACAGCGCGGCGTTCAGCTTGCCATAAATCATAGTTGGCCTGCATGTAGAGCCAAGACTCCGCCGATCCACCGAAAACACGAGCGAGCTTGAGAGCCATATCAGCAGAGATTCCGGCATGTGCATTGAGTACGCGAGAAAGAGCCACGCGAGTTACGCCAAGCTGCTTGGCCAAGCCGGTCACGGTTACGCCTTCTACCATTACCCCATCTTTTAGCACCTCCCCAGGGTGCGGGGGATTGAACATGCGGCTCATAATTTTTCTCCTAATGATAATCCTGATAATCCACCACTTCAGCATCTTGCCCAACGAACCGGAAGGTTAAACGCCAGTTGCCCGACACAGACACCGCCCAATAGCCCTTCAGTGTGCCTTTGAGGGGATGCAGCCGCCACGCTGGCAAGCTCATATCTTGCGGCGATTTGGCAGAATCCAGCTTGGCAAGCTGCGCACTAAGTCGGCTCTCATGTGCAGCTTGAATGCCAGACTTGCTTCCTGTCTTGAAAAACTTTTCAAGTCCCTTGTGAGCGAAGGATTTAATCATGATTGCAGTGTAAAGCGTATGTATACACAATGCAATCTTTCCTTGTAAAAATACCGGAGATGATTTTGCACAACTATTTCAAAACCGCTTGCCAGTGAGTGGGATCAGCCTTGTTGCCACTTTCAGCTGCGGGCGGCGTGATACTGCTGCGCTTCGTTGATAACGCGCCCATAGAGCCATTTTGAGAGGGGTATACGTTCAGCACCACGAGTTCTTGGCCAACACTTTTGATCACACCCAAAGCATGCAACGAGTTCTGCTCCGCCGCCGCCCTAATGTATAATGCGCGCCTTTGAAAACCACCCTGCAGGAAGACGTTATGCCTATTTATGCTTATGCGTGCAGCGATTGCGGCTTGCAAAAGGACGTGATGCAGAAAATGAGCGATGCGCCGCTCTCTATCTGCCCTGACTGCGGCAAAGAGACTTTCACCAAACAATTGACTTCTGCCGGTTTTCAGCTGAAGGGTAGCGGCTATTACGCCACCGACTTTAAAAACGGCAGCAAGCCCAAGGCTGAACCCAAAACTGAATCCAAGCCTGAATCGGCCTGTGCGACTCCCTGCGCCAGCGCCAATTCCTGCCCGATAGCCAGCGGTGCCGCCTGATGTATGAAAATGTAAGCGCATGAAAAAATACCTCGTCACCGGCCTGTTGGTCTGGGTTCCGCTCGGCATTACCATCTGGGTGCTGAATCTGACTATTGGCACGATGGATCAGACATTGCAGCTGTTGCCGGAACAGTGGCACCCCGACAGGGTGTTGGGTACTCACATCCCTGGTTGGGGCATCATCCTGACGTTTCTGGTAGTGTTGGCGACTGGTTTGCTGATACGCAACGTGTTCGGTCAACAGTTGTGGATATATTCGGAAAAGGTGATGCTGCACGTGCCGTTTGTTGGCAGCATCTACAAGGGCGTAAAGCAGGTCAGCGACACCTTGCTGTCCGGCAACGGAAATTCGTTCCGCAAAGTGTTGCTGGTGCGCTATCCTCACCCGGAGGCATGGTCGCTGGCGTTTCAAACCAGTGTGCCTGGCGAAGTGATTAACCGGTTCGATGAGGAATACGTTGCGGTATTCATCCCCACCACGCCGAGCCCGGTAAACGGCTTTTATTTCTTCGTGCGCAGGGCCGATACCATCGAGCTAAATATGTCGGTAGACGTGGCGTTGCGTTCTATTGTTTCGATGGGTGTGGTGGCGGATGCTGAAACCGAAAAACACCGCAACGGCATTCAGAATCCCTGATCGAATTATCCTGCCTTTTTAATTTAGAAACCGAATCATGCGAACTCATTACTGCGGACTACTCAACACCGACCAACTCGACCAAACCGTCAGCCTGTGTGGCTGGGCGCATCGCCGCCGCGACCACGGCGGGGTGATCTTTATCGACCTGCGCGACCGCGAAGGCATGGCGCAGATCGTCTGCGACCCGGATCGCGCCGACATGTTCAAGATCGCCGAATCGGTGCGCAACGAGTTCGTGCTGCGCATCACCGGCAAGGTGCGCCGCCGCCCTGAAGGCGCGACCAATACCAACATCTCCAGCGGTGAGATTGAGGTGCTGTGCAACGAGATCGAGGTGCTGAATACCTCGGTCACGCCGCCGTTCCAGCTCGACGATGAAAACCTCTCCGAGAACGTGCGCCTGACCCATCGCGTGATCGACCTGCGCCGCCCGCAGATGCAAAAGAATATGATGCTGCGCCACAAGGTGGCGATGTCGTTCCGCCGCTTCCTCGACAGCAGGGGATTCATCGACATCGAAACGCCGATGCTGACCAAGTCTACGCCGGAGGGCGCGCGCGATTACCTAGTGCCGTCGCGCGTGCATCCGGGCGAATTCTTCGCGCTGCCGCAATCGCCGCAACTGTTCAAGCAGTTGCTGATGGTGGCGGGCTTCGACCGCTATTACCAGCTCACCAAATGTTTCCGTGACGAGGATTTGCGCGCCGACCGCCAGCCGGAATTCACCCAGGTGGATATTGAGACTTCTTTCCTGAATGAGACGCAAATTACCTCGCTGATGGAAGAGCTGATTCGCACCGTGTTCAAGGAATCGCTGGATGTCGACCTGCCCAACCCGTTCCCGCGCATGACTTACACCGAGACGATGGCACGCTACGGCTCGGACAAGCCCGACCTGCGCGTCACGCTAGAGTTGACCGAGGTCACCGATGCGGTGAAAGATGTCGCGTTCAAGGTGTTCGCCGGTGTCGCTAATTCGGAAAATGGCCGCGTGGCGGCTTTGCGCGTGCCGGGCGGCGGCACATTTACTCGTGGCGAGATCGACGACTACACTAAATTTGTGGGCATCTACGGCGCGAAGGGCTTGGCCTACATCAAGGTCAATGACATCGCCCAACTCAACGAGACCGGGCTGCAATCGCCGATTGTAAAGAACCTTCACGCAATCGCATTGAATGCCATCATAGAACGCACCGGCGCGCAAAACGGCGACATCATTTTCTTCGGCGCGGACAAGGAAAAAATCGTCAACGATGCGCTCGGCGCATTGCGCAACAAGATCGGCCACGAAAAGGGTTACACCAACGGCAAGGCATGGGAGCCGCTGTGGGTGGTGGATTTCCCGATGTTCGAATACGACGAGGAAGGTAAGCGTTGGAACGCATGCCATCACCCGTTCACCGCGCCCAAGGACGAGCATCTCGCGCTGCTGGAAAGCGATCCGGGCAAATGCATTGCAAAAGCCTACGACCTCGCCTTGAACGGCTCGGAGCTCGGCGGCGGCTCGGTGCGTATCCATAAAGAAGCGGTGCAATCACAGGTGTTCCGCGCGCTCAACATCGGCGCGGAAGAAGCGCAGCTCAAGTTCGGCTTCCTGCTCGACGCGCTGCAATACGGCGCGCCGCCGCACGGCGGGCTGGCGTTCGGGTTGGATCGCATTGTGGCAATGATGACCGGCTCCGAATCCATCCGCGACGTGATCGCCTTCCCCAAGACGCAGCGCGCTCAATGCCTGTTGACCCAGGCACCGAGCGCCGTGGATGAGCGGCAGTTGCGGGATCTGCACATTCGCCTGCGCCAACAGGTACAGGCCACCGTGGAAGTTGCCAAGGAGTAATAATGGTTCGGCTATTGCGTGCTTGGCTGATTGTTTTGCTGGCGGTGCTGTGGCTGCCAGCGGGTGCTCAGGCGCAAGCGCACCACACAACACAAAATACACATGCCAATCTGGCGACTATCAGCATAGTCGAATTACCGCCAGAAGCGCGTGACACGCTGCGCGCCATCAAGCAGGGTGGGCCGTTCGTTTACCCGCGCGATGGTGTGGTGTTCAAGAACTACGAGCGTATCTTGATGAAGCACCCGCACGGCTACTATCGCGAATACACCGTAAAAACATCTGGAGCGCGCAATCGCGGGGCGCGCCGTATTATCAGTGGCGAGTTAAACGAGTATTATTACACCGCCGATCATTACAAAACTTTCAAACGAATTTTGGAGTAGCCATGGACGCACTGGCACAACAACTGAATAATCATGAAGCGGCGGGCAGCTATACGCTGCAATGCAGCGAGGAAACATTGCGCAACGCGACCAACGAAGCAGGTTTCGCGCTGTTCGATGCCGATTTAAAGGGTGTCAAAGGCAAGCAAAACTTGCTCAATGCACTGGCGCAGGCGGCCAACTTTCCGCCCGGATTCGGTGCAAATTGGGATGCACTGGCTGATGCACTATGTGATTTGTCCTGGTGTGGT
>CAIZNF010000064.1 GCA_903934275.1 uncultured Nitrosomonadales bacterium | reverse complement strand
GGCGAACCCGGCACCAATGGCCAGCACGCTTTCTACCAGCTCATACATCAAGGTACGCGGATGATTCCGGCCGATTTTCTGGCTCCGTTGCACAGCCAAAACCCTGCTGGCGAGCATCACGCCATCCTGCTCGCCAATTGTTTTGCGCAAACCGAAGCCCTGATGGTAGGCAAAACGGCATCGGAGGCGCGCGCCGAACTCGCGGCGCAAGGGTTGCACGGCGAGGAGTTGGAAGCATTATTGCAGCACAAGGTTTTCCCCGGCAACAGGCCAACCAACACCCTGCTGTTCGATAAACTTGACCCGCACACGCTGGGTATGTTGATCGCGTTATACGAGCACAAAGTATTCGTGCAAGGCGTGGTGTGGAACATCAACTCATTCGACCAATGGGGCGTGGAACTGGGCAAACAATTGGCGGGGAAAATATTGCCGGAATTGTGTGGATCAGCAGCGGTTTCACAGCATGATGCTTCAACCGGCGGGCTAATTGGTTGCTTCCACCAGCACTGTTAGGTTTAATTATCAATTCCCAATCCCTTCAACTACTTCGCGACGTATTCGGCTATACCGCGTTTCGCGGCGAACAGCAGGCGATTGTAGAACATGTCACAACGGGAGGCGATGCGCTGGTATTGATGCCGACCGGCGGCGGAAAGTCTCTGTGCTACCAGATTCCCGCGCTGCTGCGCCCGGGGGCTGGTATTGTGGTTTCGCCGCTGATCGCACTGATGCAGAATCAAGTGGATGCGCTCATCCAGCTTGGCGTGAAAGCGGCATTCCTCAATTCCAGTATCAGTGCCGATGCCGCGCGCGAGGTGCAAGGTCGTTTGCTGCGCGGCGAGCTTGATTTGCTCTATGTTGCCCCAGAGCGCTTGTTGATGCCCAGTTTTTTGACGTTGCTCGAACAGGTGCATGGCAACGCCAACACCGCCTTCCCAACCCCTCCCCCGGAGGGACTGAGGGAGGGGGTTAACTCAGGCATCGCCCTCTTCGCCATCGACGAAGCACATTGCGTCTCGCAATGGGGACACGATTTTCGTCCCGAATACCGCGCGCTAACGGTATTGCACGAACGATTCCCCAGTGTGCCTCGCATCGCACTAACCGCGACAGCCGATACACCGACGCGTGGAGAGATCATCGAACGGCTGGCGCTGGAGCAAGCACGTCAATTCGTATCCAGTTTTGATCGTGCCAATATCCGTTACCGCGTCACACAAAAATCTAATGCACGCAATCAGTTGCAAGCGTTTCTTAATGCAGAACATCCGAATGATGCGGGCATCGTTTATTGTCTGTCGCGCAAGAAAGTCGAGGAATCTGCCGCATGGCTGAAAGAGCGCGGCTGGGATGCCCTACCCTACCACGCCGGGCTTGATGCCGCGACACGTAGTAAAAACCAGGGCCGCTTCCTGCGCGAAGAAGGTGTGGTGATGGTCGCCACCGTGGCGTTTGGCATGGGCATTGACAAGCCCAACGTGCGCTTTGTCGCGCATCTCGATCTACCGAAAAGCATGGAAGGTTACTATCAGGAAACTGGGCGCGCCGGGCGAGATGGCCTGCCCGCCAACGCCTGGTTGGCCTACGGCTTAGGTGATGTGGTGTCTATGCGCCAGATGATCGACGGTGGCGATGCACCCGAAGAACGCAAGCGGCTGGAACGGCAAAAGCTGGATGCCCTGCTCGGTTACTGTGAATCCACCACCTGCCGCCATCAAACCGTGCTGCGCTATTTCGGCGAAGAACACCCGGGCAACTGTGGCGAATGCGATAACTGTTTGGAACCGGTGGATACATGGAATGCCACACAAGCCGCCCAGATGGCGCTGTCCTGCGCATATCGTACCGGGCAACGCTTTGGTGCAGGACACTTAAGCGATGTGCTGATCGGCAAGGCTACCGAACGGGTCGAGAAATTCAATCACCAACGACTTTCCACTTTTGGCATCGGCAAGGAACTCGGTGCGACACAATGGAGCAGCGTGTACCGCCAACTGGTGGCGAGCGGCCTGCTGGAAGCGGATGCCGAAGCCTATGGTGGGCTGAAGCTCACCGAAACTTCTCGCCCGGTGTTGCGCGGCGAGCGGGAGGTGTGGCTGCGCCGCGATGCCGACCCGGCGGTTCAAAAAGCTGGGCGCAAGGCGATGCGCGCGGAGCGTACCGCCAAAGCGCGCGAACCCTTTTCCGGTGCAAATGAAGATCGTCTGTGGCTCGCCCTCAAGGCTAAGCGCATGGAACTTGCCCGCAAACAAGGCGTGCCACCCTACGTCATCTTCCACGATAGCACGCTGCTGGAAATCCTCAACTGCCGCCCCTGCAGCCTTGCCGAGTTGGGTGAAATCAGCGGTGTCGGGCAGGCCAAGCTGGCGAAATATGGAGAAGCATTTTTAAAGGTAGTCGAAGCAGAGAAACTTACAAGCGAATGAGTCCGCTAAAACTGCTACTAAACATTAACTGTTGCGGTTGGTTATTGAATCCGCCCAGAATAAAAACAATTGTGCGACAGAGTTGGCCAGTTCGCTCAACGCTTCTCCATCGGCACGTAATCGCGCTTGGTCGCACCGCGATACAGTTGGCGCGGACGACCGATCTTGTGGTCAGGTTCGGCGATCATTTCGTTCCATTGCGAAATCCAGCCGATAGTGCGCGCCACGGCAAAAATCACCGTAAACATATTGACCGGGATACCCAAAGCGCGCTGTACGATGCCGGAATAGAAATCCACATTCGGATACAGCTTGTGCTCAATGAAATAAGGGTCGCTCAAGGCGACGCGCTCTAACTCCATCGCCAGCTCGAACAGCTTATGGTTTTCCAGATTGAGTTCCGCCAGCACTTCATAACAGGTCTGGCGCATCACGGCAGCGCGAGGATCCATGTTTTTGTAGACGCGATGGCCAAAGCCCATCAGGCGGTATTTCTTGTCCTTCACACCCTGCACATATTCCGCCACGCGCGATATATCGCCGATTTCTTCCAGCATATTCAGCGCGGCTTCATTTGCACCGCCGTGCGCGGGGCCCCATAGCGCAGCGATACCGGAAGCGATACAGGCAAATGGGTTCGCCCCGCTCGATCCGGCCAGGCGCACCGTCGAGGTGGAGGCATTCTGCTCGTGGTCGGCGTGCAGAATCAGAATGCGATCCAGCGCGCGCACCAGAATAGGATTGGGTTCGTAATCTTCAGCCGGATGGGCGAACATCATGTACATGAGATTTTCCGCGTAGCTGTATTTGTTCTTCGGATACATGAACGGAGCGCCGGTGTAGTACTTATGCGCCATCGCCGCGATGGTCGACACTTTTGCCAACATGCGCATCGCTGAAATCTCGCGGTGCTTGGGATTATTGATATCAAGCGAATCGTGATAGAAAGCCGACAGCGCGCCCACCACACCGACCATCACCGCCATCGGATGCGCATCCCGGCGAAAACCGGTAAAAAAATGCGCTATTTGGTCGTGTACCATGGTGTGATGTGTAACGATGTCTTTGAACTCAGCGCCCTGTGCGGCATCAGGCAATTCCCCGTTCATCAGCAGGTAGCACACTTCCAGAAAATCAGAATGCTCGGCCAGTTGCTCAATCGGATAGCCACGGTAGTAAAGCAGCCCTGCATCGCCGTCGATGAAAGTAATCTTCGAGGTACAGCTGGCCGTGGCAAAAAATGCCGGGTCGTAAGTAAATATGCCCAGTTTGCTGAGATTATGAATATCGATCACATCGGGCCCCAATGTGCCGGAAATAATTGGCAATTCAATACTACGCCCGTCATCCAGGGTCAGTGTTGCAACGCGTTTGCTTTCCATAATTCTCTCCCAAGTAAATGCGAATTCATTCGCACATTGCGTTTCGTGCGAATGGCATTGCATAGCCACTTCACTAGTTTGTCAAAAAACGGCAACCAAGTGGCTGGTTAAATTCGCACCTACAAATTAAACCGCTCTGATCTTCTCCAACAACACCTGTTGTTCGCCCGATGCCGCTTCATTTCTGCCCGAAATCATATCCCAAAGCGGGTTGTCAGGCATATCCAGCAAAGCTTCAAACGCTTGCCGTCCGGCCTCGTCAAGCTGCGCGTATTGCGACTCTATAAAACGCCCCAGCACAATGTCCAGTTCCAACAAACCGCGCCGCGCACGCCAACGCACCCGTTCTAGATTTTTCATACCATACGCTTGATCATCATATCCTTGATATGTCCGATTGCCCCAGTCGGGCTCAATTCCTTGGGGCACACATCCACGCAATTCATGATGGTGTGGCAGCGGAACAGCCGGTACGGGTCTTCCAGGTCATCCAAGCGCTCGCTGGTGGCATGATCACGCGTGTCGGCGATAAAGCGGTATGCCTGCAACAATCCCGCAGGGCCGACGAATTTGTCCGGATTCCACCAGAACGATGGGCATGAGGTAGTGCAGCAACCGCATAGGATGCACTCATACAAACCATTCAGATGCTCACGCTCTGCTGGTGATTGCAAACGCTCGGTTTCGGGCGGAGGGTCGTTGTTAATCAGATAGGGTTTGATCGAATGATATTGTTTGAAAAACTGCGTCATATCCACGATCAAATCGCGGATCACCGGCAAGCCCGGCAGCGGGCGCAATGTGACCGGCTCTTTCAGCGACGAAAGCGGCGTGATGCACGCCAAGCCGTTACGCCCGTTGATATTCATCGCATCCGAGCCGCAGACCCCCTCGCGGCAGGACTTGCGTAGCGACAAACTGTCGTCCTGCTCCTTCAGCAACAGAATGGCATCCAGCAACATCTTGTCCCCCGCCTCGATGTCAAGGTCATAGTCCTGCATGTACGGCTCTGCATCCACATCCGGGTTGTAGCGATAGATTTTAAATTTCATGTTTTTCCTCAGCTTGTGGCCTGTAGCCGATAGCTTGTAGCAAAACGGGGGTGGCTACCCGCTACAAGCCACGAGCTACCAGTTCAATAAACCCGCGCCTTGAGCGGGAACGAATCTACCGTTAAAGGTTTAAGGCGAACCGGTTTGTATTCGAGCTGATGCCCTTCGCGGAAATACAGGCTGTGTTTGAGCCACTTCACATCATCGCGTTGTGGAAAATCGTCGCGCGCGTGTGCTCCACGGCTTTCCGTGCGCGCCGCCGCTGCGGTCATGGTAGCCTGCGCGACCTCGATCAGGTTATCCAGCTCCAACGCCTCGATGCGCGCGGTGTTGAACACCTTGCTCTTATCCTGAATCTCAGTATTCTCGGCGCATTCGGCGATTTGTCTGATTTTGTCCACACCTTCGGCCAGCAATTCAGGAAAGCGGAATACGCCACAATGTTTCTGCATAGTCTTGCGCATCATGTCGCCGACTTCGGCAACACGTTCGCCGTTCTTCTGATTTTCCAGCCGCGCCAATCGCGCCAGTGAACGATCTGCGGAATCATTAGGCAGTAGCTTGGGGTGCGAATGGCTTTGCAGGTCTTCGATGATCTGCCTGCCCGCTTCGCGCCCGAACACCAGCAAATCCAGCAGCGAATTGCAGCCCAAACGGTTCGCGCCATGCACCGACACACAGGCGCATTCGCCCACCGCATATAGTCCGTGTACCACCTCTTCCGGCCCGTGATGGTAGGGCGCAACGACTTGCCCGTGATAGTTGGTGGGGATGCCGCCCATCATGTAATGCGCGGTCGGCACGACGGGGATCGGCGCTTTAGCCGGGTCGACATGGGCGAATTTCAGCGCGATTTCGCGGATACCCGGCAAGCGCTGGCGGATCACGTCATCGCCGAGATGATCCAGTTTGAGCATGACATGGTCGCCGTGTTTGCCGCAGCCACGCCCCTCGTTGATCTCGATGGTCATGGCACGCGACACCACATCGCGGCTGGCCAGGTCTTTGGCGTTCGGCGCATATTTCGGCATGAAGCGCTCGCCGTCCTTGTTCACCAGGTAGCCGCCCTCGCCGCGCACCCCCTCTGTGATCAACACCCCTGCGCCATACACGCCGGTGGGATGAAACTGGAAGAACTCCATATCTTCCAGCGGAATCCCGGCACGCGCCGCCATACCCAACCCGTCGCCGGTATTGATATAGGCGTTGGTGCTGGATTGAAAAATGCGCCCCGCGCCACCTGTAGCAAACAGCGTGGCACGCGCCTGAAAAATCATCACTTCGCCGGTCTCGATTTCCATCGCCGTCACACCGAGCACATCGCCGTCTGAGTCGCGAATCAGGTCAAGCGCCATCCACTCGATGAAAAAATGCGTGTTAGCCTTCACGTTCTGCTGGTACAGCGTGTGCAGCAAGGCATGGCCGGTACGATCCGCCGCCGCGCAAGCGCGCTGCACCGGATTCTTGCCATAGTCCTGCATGTGCCCGCCGAACGGCCTTTGATAAATCTTGCCGCTTTCAAGGCGATCGAACGGCATGCCGAAATGCTCAAGCTCGTACACCACTTCGGGTGCGGCGCGGCACATAAATTCGATGGCATCCTGGTCGCCCAAATAATCTGAGCCTTTCACCGTATCGTACATGTGCCAGTGCCAGCTATCCTTGCTGACATTGCCCAACGAGGCGGCGATGCCGCCCTGCGCCGCGACGGTATGCGAGCGGGTCGGAAACACCTTGGACAGCACCGCCACCTTCAAGCCGGCCTGCGCCAGTTGCAGCGCCGCGCGCATCCCTGATCCGCCCGCGCCCACTACCACCACATCGAAAGTTCGTTTCGTCACTGCCATTATTATTTCCCTTAACCTCAGATTATTCGTTCGGTGTAGGTCGGGCTTCGCCCGACATGTCGGGC
>CAIZNF010000063.1 GCA_903934275.1 uncultured Nitrosomonadales bacterium | reverse complement strand
GAGAAATCTTGGTGATTTTGGCATGAAAAGAAAATCAAGATTCCTCACTTCGTTCGGAATGACAGTTTTTTATCCACAAGCAACAATTTGTTGTCGCTTGTTTTACCGTTAGAGACTAAATGAAAGGCGCAAAAAACTCCCCCGTAGCCACCTGTCAGTCAAGTGATGTCAATGCAGTTTCCCATTTTTGGCTTCAGCTCGTCCGGCTTAGGATGAAAATTTCTATGAAAAGATTCGTCAGCTTATGATGCAAAACTGAGGCGGTTCTATCTGGAAGTGGAATTGCTAGGGAATCTTACTGCGAAAAAGGGCGTTTTCGATTCATCTACACAAGTGAAAAATGGCACAGGATCAGTATTATTATATCTTTTCTCTAGCCAGCTTAACGGCAGTGACGTTCATCCTTCATGCAATTCGCGGAAGGATAACGCTGGGGGTATTCTTTGGCTTGACCGGGGGGTATGCCATTCTGCTATGGCAATTGTTGCAAATGGGTTGGTGGGTCAAGTTTGGCGGGATGCATTTTAACGCGGGCACGACCCTGTTGATCCCGTCAATACTTTTAGGGTCGCTTTTGGTTTTTGCATACGACGGGTTGCGCACGTCCAGATCATATATTGTGACCATTACGATGGCCTGTATTGGTGCTTGGCTGTTTTCCGCGTTTAGGGAGCGTCTCGCACGATATGTGCCGTTGCCCTATTTGATAGTTCTGTCAAACCGTGAGCACCTTTCGATCATTTTAAGTCTGTTGGCGGCTCATCTAGCGGGCCTCATAACCTACCTGTCTATCGGCAAAAATAAGTATCATTTTGGATTTCCAGCGGGGCTGCTATGTGGGGTCGAGGTCTGGTTGTTCGCGTATTCCATGCTTAATTTTGGCGTAGTGGCAGGCTGGAATAATGTAAAAAATGATGCGATTCCCTTCATGTTATCAAGCTTGCCAGCCGCGCTAGCGATAAATGCATACGCATACATAATGGCAAAGCGAGGCATGGTAATGCCGATGAGAAGCATGCAAAGCTTGCTGTCAATTTGGCGACCGTCCGAGCCGGATTTGCCCGGCACAGAAGACAGCATTACTAATAGAGAGAAAGTTATCTCCGAACTGCGATTGTTGAACCAGCAGCTTGCTGTTAGTAGCCAGTTGATGGATTACCATTTGGCGCACGCAACGTACGGTATCGTTGTCACAAACGTATATGGCAAGATACAGCATGCCAATGCCCCGGCGAGGGTGTTGTTTGAGAATATTGGGGTCGATTGTGAAGATTTTTCCGCTTTATCGGAGGCGCTATTAAAGCGAAAAACAGAGTTTCACGATCTTTTGAAGGAGTGCGCCGGCAAGAGAGCCGATGTGGTTGACCGGGATGGAGGTAAGCGCTGGTACGAAATTATAGCTACCCCGCTAAAAGGAGGTGATTCGCCAGTGAATACTGGCTACTACATTCTGATAGTGGAAGTAACGGACAGCGTAAATAAAGAAAGCAAAAAGTATTTATCCAAGCGAATTGAGGATTTGAACCAAACGGGTCAGGTTTTAACACACGATTTCTCTAACTTGCTGATGGGCGTTGGCGCGCAACTGAGGAAAATCAGAGGCAGAACTTCCGATACAGCCGCTATTGATGCTATCGACGGTGCGCATGCGGCGCTGGGCCATGCGCGTGAAATGCTTGCCCAAATTGGGGCTGGCAGCCAATTTGGAACACCCCGGCTACATAAAGAAAATATTGCCGATTTGATACGGCGGGCGATTGCAATTTCAAAAGGTGCTGCGGATGAAGTTAAAGTTAAAATTAAATTTGAGTGTAGCGCAACGCACTTTGTGGATGTGGACAGCGGTCAATTAACCAGGGTGCTGACCAATTTGATCAAAAATGCGACTAGGTCCAGCCATATTAATGGTGAAATACTAATCAGTATCGAAGCTAACGGTAATGGTAAGGAAATTATTATTGCAGACGAAGGCATCGGTATAGCAGAAGCCGATTTGGAGCGCGTATTTGAACCTGGGTTTTCAACAAAG
>CAIZNF010000062.1 GCA_903934275.1 uncultured Nitrosomonadales bacterium | reverse complement strand
CGTGTGGCGGCATTGACGCTGACATCGGTAGCCTGCGCCGAGAGCAACACCGCCGCCAGCAACTCGAACGGCGTAGAATATTCCAGCTCGGTAACCGGGTGCGGATTTGCTGCCTGCAGGCGCAAAAAAATTTGCGAGCATTTCATAGGGTTCATGAAACCGACTCGCCCAGCCCGAATTTTGCGGCGCAGTAGTCGCGCGCGCCGGTTTCCCATTCCAGCAACAAAGGGATGCAGCCCACCATTTTTTTGACAATCTCGGTCAGTGCTTCGGGATCGTCTTCATACTCGTGGTTGATCTGGTTGCGTATTTCGCGGATTTCTTTCCATGCGGATTCGCTGTCGATGATCCTGACTTTTTCGGCGAATGCCAGCACATCTGAAAAGCCGCTGTATTCGATCTCTTCCTCGCGGGCGATAGAGGCCAGCAGTTTGCCGAGATGCTCCTGGAATTCCGAGACGCGCATACGGAAGGCGGCGAGATTATTTGAATCATCAAGCGAATATTCGGCAGGATTTTTTTTCAGCATCCCGCATTGCCCGATCTTGCCGGTGGCGTGAATCAGATAAGCGCGCAACTTTTCCAGTTGCACCAGCCGCGATGCGATCAGTTGCAAATGGGTTTTCATGCCAGGCGTATCCCCTCTTCACGGGCAATTTGGTAGATCGGGCGGGATTTTCGGTGATTGTTTACCACCAAATCAACAGAGCGGCCAAACAAATCGTTTAGCGCGATTTTCGCGCGCATGGTTTCATTCAGCAAGATGCCGCGCAAGGGTGTTTCCGCGTATAAATCCACGTCGCCACCGCGCTTGGTATCATCCGTGCGAGACCCAAACAGCCACACCGCAGCCTCAGCACCCAGAGAGTCGCGGATGATGGTAACGGCCTGCTCAGCTTGTGCGTTGGTAATGCGCATGCTCTATTCCTCGCAAACTTGCGGACATTTCTGCCTCCTGCTGAAGGTTGGAAGCTGGTGTCCTCGACAGGAATCGAACCTGTAATTGACCCTTAGGAGGGGCCGGTTATATCCATTTAACTACGGGGACAGCGGTTCGCATTCTAGCGGAAAAGCGCTGCAATCCAAACATCAATGCTGGTATGATGCCGCGCTTCTTGCGCCAGGGGCGTTAAACCGCCAATCAGAATCATGCCATTCATTACCTTAGATAAAGCCTGTCTCGCCTTCGGGCACGTCGCACTGCTCGATCATGCCGATTTTCAACTCGATGAGGGCGAGCGCGTCGGGCTGATCGGGCGCAACGGCGGCGGTAAGTCCAGCATGATGCGTGTGCTCGCCGGCCAAGGAAATTTAGATGATGGACTGGTGTGGCGCGCGCCGACCGCGCGGATTTGTTACGTCAGCCAGGAGCCGGTGTTGGATGCCGACGACACGGTGTTCGACGCGGTGGCGAAAGGTTTGGGCAAGCTGCAAAAACTGTTGCACGATTACCACCATGTATCCCATCAACTCTCCGAGCCGGATGCCGACTACGACAAGCTGCTGGAAGAGATGCAGCACTTGCAGACTCAATTGGAATCACAGGACGGTTGGTCGGTACAGGCGCGTATCGAGACCGCAATCGCCAAACTGGATCTTGACCCCGACAAGCGCGTCGGCGAAATGTCCGGCGGACAGCGCAAGCGTGTGGCGTTGGCGCAGGCGCTGGTCGCCGAACCGGATGTGCTGATCCTCGACGAGCCGACCAACCATCTGGATTTCGAGTCCATCGAATGGCTGGAAGGACTGCTGAATAATTTTGTCGGCAGCGTGTTGTTCGTCACCCATGACCGGCGCTTTCTGGATAACGTAGCCACGCGCATCGTCGAATTGGATCGCGGCAAACTAGCGGGGTTCCCGGGTAATTTCTCCGCCTATCAGGCCATCAAGGAGCGCATGTTGAGCGACGAGGCGGTGGTGAACGCCAAGTTCGACAAAGTGCTGGCGCAGGAAGAAGTGTGGATACGCCAGGGTGTCAAAGCGCGCCGTGTACGTAACGAAGGCCGAGTGCTGCGCCTGGAGCAATTGCGCCGCGACCGTTCAGCGCGCCGCGAGAAACTCGGCAAGGTCGAGATGAGCGTGGATACCGGCGAACGCTCCGGCAAGCTGGTGGCGGAACTCGATAATGTCAGCAAGTCGTATGGCGCGCGCAGGATCATCGGCGATTTTTCCTGCCGCATCCAGCGCGGCGACAAGATCGGCCTGCTCGGCCCAAACGGTGCGGGCAAGAGCACGTTGCTCAAGATCATCCTCGGCGAGTTGCAGCCCGACAGCGGGCAGGTCAAGCTCGGCACGAAGATTTCGGTGGCGTATTTCGACCAGTTGCGCGAGCAACTCAACGACGAAACAACGCTGGCCGACACCATCAGCCAGGGTTCGGATTTTGTCGATATCGGCGGGCAGAAGAAGCATGTCATCAGCTATCTCGGCGATTTCCTGTTCCCGCCGGAACGCGCCCGTTCACCGGTCAAGAGCTGCTCCGGCGGCGAGCGCAACCGCCTGCTGCTGGCAAGACTGTTCACACAGCCTTCCAACGTGCTGGTGCTCGACGAGCCGACCAATGATCTCGATATCGAGACGCTGGAACTGTTGGAGGAGCTATTGGCGAACTATGATGGCACGCTGTTTCTGGTTAGCCATGACCGCGCGTTTCTCGATAACGTGGTGACGCAAGTGATCGCGTTCGAGGGCGATGGCAAGCTGATCGAATACGCCGGGGGCTATGAGGACTGGGTGCGCGTGAAAAAATACCAGGCTACAGCCGCGTCCGCCAAACCCGCCGTTGCCACACCGCCGCGCGCGGTTGTTGCCACAGCCGAAAAAACGAAGCCCGCCAGCAAGCTCAGCTTCAAGGATGCGCGCGAACTGGAAGAGTTGCCAAAGCGCATCGAGGTGCTGGAGCGCGAGCAAAGCGACATTGCCGCACACCTTGCCGACGGCACAATTTACCGCAACGATGCCAAGCGCGCCAAACAACTTCAATCACGCAGCGAGGAAATCGATGCGGAAGTTTCCGTAGTGATGGCGCGCTGGGAAGAGCTGGAGCAGCGCTCGTTATCCAAGTGACAACACTTCACCCTAGAAAACGCAGTTGACGGGTTTGTAGGTGCGAATTCATTCGCACGAACAACAGATTGTGTGCGAATGAATTCGCACCTACGGAAGCTGCGTATTTCGTTGAAATACCGTGATATTTTCCGTCAATTGCGGTTTTTAGTCACTTACAAGTTAAATGATGTCAAAACGTGACAAGAATCTTGTGTTT
>CAIZNF010000061.1 GCA_903934275.1 uncultured Nitrosomonadales bacterium | reverse complement strand
TTCCAAGTAGCTGTACCCGACAGCCATATCTGGCGGGCAGAACCCGCCCTACGTTATCGCACTATTGATAGAGCTATCTTGCCTTTGAAATAAAATTTGAATATCGTGCCGCAACTGCGCATCAACGAAATATTTTTCTCACTGCAAGGCGAGACCAGCCGCATCGGCCTGCCTACCGTATTTATCCGGTTAACCGGATGCCCGTTGCGCCGCACCTACTGTGATACCTCCTACGCTTTCACGGGTGGGCAAAACATGAGCGTGGCAGAAATCCTCCGGCAGACCACCGAATATACCCCGCGCTATGTGACTGTTACCGGTGGCGAACCGTTGGCACAAAAAAATTGCCTGACTCTGCTCAACGCGTTGTGTGATGCGGGCTACGACGTGTCGCTGGAAACCGGCGGCGCGCTGGATATCGGCGAAGTCGATAAGCGGGTGATGCGGGTGCTTGACATCAAAACCCCTGCATCCGGGGAAGCAGAAAAAAACCATTGGGAGAATCTGCCGCTGCTGACTCAGCAAGACGAAATCAAATTCATATTGTGCGACGAGCACGACTACCAATGGGCTAAGCAGGTCATGCAGCAACATCATCTCACCGGAAAATGCGCGGTGCTGTTTTCGCCCGCGCACGGCACATTGAACCCCACACAACTGGCAGAATGGATACTGCGCGACCGCCTGCAAGTCAGGATGCTGTTGCAATTGCACAAGCTGCTGTGGAACAACGCCCCAGGGCATTAATTGCTTCAGGATATTAATGATGAAAAATGCCGTCGTGCTTTTATCTGGTGGGCTGGACTCGGCAACGATATTGGCAATGGCTCGCGTCCAAGGTTATATCTGCTATGCGCTGAGCGTGGATTATGGGCAACGCCATCATGCCGAGCTGGCGGCAGCGCAGCGCGTCGCGCAAACATTGGGCGCGCGCGAACACAGGGTGGTGAGCATCGATCTGACCGGGTTCGGCGGTTCGGCTCTCACCGATAACAACATCGCAGTGCCGCAGCAGCCCACCGAAGGCATCCCGGTTACTTATGTCCCCGCCCGCAACACCATCATGCTGTCGTTGGCTCTGGCCTGGGCTGAAGTGTTGCAAGCACAGGATATTTTCATCGGCGTGAACGCGGTGGATTATTCTGGCTATCCCGATTGTCGCCCCGCATATATCGAAGCATTCGAGCGCATGGCGAATCTAGCTACCAGAGCTGCCGTCGAAGGCTATCCACTAACTGTCCATGCGCCGTTGCTGAATATGTCCAAAGCGGAGATTATCCGGCAGGGAAACCTGCTCGGTGTGGATTATGCGCAAACGGTATCTTGCTACCAAGCCGACGAATATGGCCGTGCTTGCGGTGCGTGCGATTCATGCCGCTTGCGCAGTGCCGGATTTATTTCTGCCGGTATATGCGACCCGACCCGGTACCGAATAATCGAATAGCCGCCGAGCCTTGCGACAAGCGGTATTTTGCGTTGACAGTGCGAGCCAAATCCGTATAATTCGCGCTCCTTTGTGAATGGGGTCGTTAGCTCAGCCGGTAGAGCAGCGGACTTTTAATCCGTTGGTCGCCAGTTCGAATCTGGCACGACCTACCAAGTAAAATCAAGAGGTTAGCTTGGTTTTGTTAGCATCGCAAAATGAGACTGTGCCATATTTGTGCCTTTTAGCATGGTGGCCGACTTCTCCGAGTGCTCCATGAGTTGAGCCGGAGCAAGATGGGCATATCTTCTGACCATCGTTTCACTTTCCCAACCACCCAGCTCTTGCAGCACATTCAACGGCGTGCCTTGTTGCGCCAGCCAGCTTGCCCAAGTGTGCCGCAGATCATGCCATCTAAAATTTTCGATCCCCGCACGTTTGAGCGCATCCCGCCAGCTTTTCGTGTTCGCCCATGCAATGGGTTTGCCACGAAATGAAAATACGCGCTGCGGATGCTTGCCGATTTGCCGCGTGAGCACATCCATTGCTGCCGAATTCAGCGGGACATGAATCGCTATCCGCGCTTTCGCCTGATCTGGATGTATCCAGCAAACATGGCGTGCCATGTCCACTTGCGACCATTCCAGCTTGAGCACATTGCCTTGGCGTAAGCCGGTGGTTAGCGCAAACAACATCAAGTCTCGCTGATGGGGTTCCAGTTCTGCCAGTAGCGTTTTAACCTGTTCCGGTGTCAGCCACCGGATGCGGCGTTTCGCTTCTTTATAGAGCCGGATTCGCGGCACTTTTTCGATCCATTCCCAGTCCAGCATCGCCTTGCGCAGAATTGAACGAATCACTGCCAAGATGCGGTTTGCTGTCGAGGGGCTGGCTTCTCGTGCCTTGATTTCCCCGATGCGGCCAATAAGCTCCCGATCAATCTCATGCAGGATTTTTCCCCGCAAAAATTGTTGCACCCAACGCAATCGGTATATATCGTCCTTGTGCGTTGCTTTGTGTTGCGTTTCGAGAAGAAACTTATAGACCGCATCATCCCAAGTGTAGGAAGGTTTCTCGCCCAACTTGCCTACTCGCCATGCTTCGGCTTTCAGCTTGTCGTGCAATTCCTGCGCTTGGGTTTTGTTGGCAGTCCCAGCAGCGCATCTAACGCGCTTGCCGGAGGGCGTAACAAAGTGGATGTGCCACGTATTACCACGTTTTTTGAGTGACATATTTCGGCCTCCTTTCCAGAGGTCACTCGCAACGCTTGCCGGGGCGAAGCATAGAGCGAACGCAAATAGGATACAAGATCATCTTTGAAGAATACCCAGCACTTGCCCGGTTTGGCCGCAGGCACAAGGCCAGCTTTGGCGCGACGGCGCAGCTCTTCGGGATGCAGCTTGATAAATTGGGCAGCTTGTTCAAGATCAAGCGTCTCCATCATCGCCATCCTTCTCGCGCCGGTAGGCATCGGCTTCTTCCGCGAGCCGTCTGGAAGCATCCAGCATATTTTTCTGGTTTTCGATGGTGTTGTATTTTCTGGCTTTGGCTTTTACCTTGCGCCCGACATAGCTTTGGAACGGTTCGCCTTTGTTGCGGTGAAACTCCGTCGCCTGTGCGAGATATTCGCCCAGCCCCTCGCTGAAATCTTCGATGCCCCTACTTGCCATGAATGAGGTTAGGCCGCCCAAGCCGTGAACAAACAGCCGCTCATCTGCGGGCAAGCGTGCTGGTCTGAAGCGTTTTAAGCGGGGTTGATCGAGTTGCAAGGCATAGACTGATGCAATGGCATCCCATAGCGGCTGGTTAGGCCAGCGATCCCGTTTTGTGTCGTTGGGGTTGGGAATCGTCAGGCGCAGCCAGTCATGCGTCAGGTAATGCCACAGCGCGGCCTGCTGGTTGAGTAAATCGGACAGGCTGATGATGCCCAGCTCCTTGAGCGTCTGTTTTTCGGTTTGGAATTCCATGCGCCAAACTTTTTCGCCAAGCTGCCAGCCGTTGGCTTGCCATAGCCCGAACAGATAAGTTTTTTGCGACTTGTTGACGATCTCGATAACCTTTTCATATAGGCGGGCGTGCAGATTGCCACCCATGCCGATGACCCAGCCCGTGAAAGGTTCGTCCAAGCGGCAATCGTAGTATTTTGCCATCAGGTTTGCGCGAGTGATCCAATCAGGCTGTTCGATCAGGGCGAGATTGTCGGCACAGACGAAATCCAAAAACAAATCGGCACGGCTGACACTGGCCGCACCGTCAACGATGCCCAGCGTATTGATGACCATGCGCAAATCCAGTTCGGCAGCTTCCACCCCAACCGCTGCCAGATATTCGCTTGAAATCTGCACATGCGCCATCGGCAGGGTTTTGGATTGCTTGCGGTTGATCTTGATGAAGAAGCAGTTATCCCCCAACACATAAGGGAAGCGCGGCATGCCCTTGTCGCGCACCTCGAAAATGTGCGAACCGATACCGACCTGTGCCAGAGCTTGTTCGGCTTCATCTTCCGATTGCGCCTTAGTTTTCAGATCATCCAGCCTGATATTCCACTCGTCTGAGAGTTTTCCGTGATAGGAGAGATACAGGCTATCAATGCCAAACCGCAACGGCTTGAATTTATCTGTATTGTCGTTTGAGGGTACTGTGTTACTAGGCGGCGTACCCTGTGAGTCCTCGCCGTTCGTTCGTCCGTCCGCCTCGCGCGGTGCGCGAGTACGGGCGGGCGGCCTCACGGCTTCGGCTCCCTCCTGATGCTCTTTAGCTTGATTGTGATTTGAATCGCTATCGGGCAAGTCCGAAGCGTTTGGGGTTTGGGTTGGCATAAATCCTCCATCGTGTTGAGCGGATGCACCATGCTTCCGCGATGGATAAGGAATTTATGCTTCAAGGTACGGAATGACGACGACACAAAATTGCAATTTCATGTCGCCGTGGATTTTTCTGCCTTCCAGCGCTGGATAAATCGCATCAGGCTGCGGGTGGGGTCTTGCCCGGCATCCTGATAGAGTTTGAGTTCCGTGATAAAAAGCAGATCGGCTTCATCAAGTGAGAACGAAGCAAGCGTTTTCATTTCATGGAAAAGTTGCAGAACAAATCGCAAGTCCCGATGCTGCAATAGGGCATCGTGCGGCTTGCCCTTCACGGATTTGCGCAGGCGCAACATAAACTGTTTTTCGCCAAAGAATTCAGCACGGGAAAGGCGTGCGGCAAAGGTGGGGCAGCTCAATACCGTGCGATCAATACTGACGGCATAAAAGAATGCGTTATTCAGGGGGTCTTTGCCATCCCTGACTTGCTTCACCAAGTCATTCAGATAATGCCCGTAAATACTCATGCAATTCCATGATGCTTGCGAGGCATAGGAGATGGCGATGACATCGGCTTTAGAAAAAAGACCACCATGCCCGCCTGACCATTCGATTTCTTCGCTCTCGTTTTCTGCTTCACGTATTGATTCGTCAATTAGATATTGATTGAGATTGAGACCTTCGCGGTGAGCCTGCATCAACTTCTCGAGTAGTCCGAGGGAAGCAAGATTCAGAATGAGCATTTCTTTGATTTCTAATTCATAGAGAAGTGACCAACAGAATTCAGGGGGTAGGAGTTTTTCAAATTTATCACGATGAGCCGACGCATAGGCAAGTGCTTCGCTCCATCCACTACGTGTTTTAGGCAGGAGTGCGGTGAATTTTTTTAGCCGCCCGAAGTTTAAACCACCCAGTAAATGTTGCAGCTTGCGCATGGGTTATTATTTGCCGCCTTTGTATTGATAGACGGCATCCGCAGCCTTGTCGAGTGAGGTGTGAGCTTTAATTTTGTTCCAAACAAGTGCCATTAAATTCCTCAGTCTGGTTGATAGGTAAGACTTTAGACGTAGATTTTATGCGATGCGGAGGAGATTGTGGAATTGGATGTATTGCTAGCATGAGGAAAACTGCTTGCGGACAAATGACTGGGCGCATAGACTTCCCTGCCATGTATTTGTACTCCCCCGTGTTGCTTGGATGGTGGACAAATTAGACGGCAGTTATTCAATGAAGGTTTGGAGAACAAAACGAATGGCTATCATCCTTCCCGCGCTGCATTCCAAAAATCTCAAACTAGAGCCGGGTGAACGGCGTTTTGGCACTTGCCTGCTGCGCAATCTGGAGGATGACTACCACTGTTGGGTTAATGTGCCAGTGGGGCCTAAGCAACGCCGCCCCGATTTCATTGTGCTCCATCCCGGTAGAGGCATCTTGGTGCTGGAGGTGAAAGACTGGTTGCCCACAACGATTCAGCAGATGAATCGGCTTACTGCCGAAATACATACGGCTCGTGGCTTAAAAACAGAAATTAACCCACTTGAACAGGCGCGCTCATGTGCTATAGAAATTAAAGAGCTTCTTGAGCGTGACCCGCTGTTGGTGCAGCAGGAGCAGGGACGTTATCACGGGCATTTGTTGTTGCCATGGGGCTTCGGCGTTGTGCTCACCAATATCACTCGCAAGCAGTTTGAGGCGGCAGAACTGGATCAGGCCATCCCCGGCGACAAAGTAATTTGTAAGGATGAAATGACTGAGTCGGTAGATGCCGAGGTATTTCAAAAGCGCCTGTGGGGAATGTTCACATACAGCTTTGGTGGCGTGCTTTCACTAGCGCGGATTGACCGGGTGCGCTGGCATCTGTTTCCTGAAATCCGCATTCAACAAGGCAACTTGTTCGATACGGCCAGCGATGGGGCAGACCCGCAACAATCCATCGCCAAGGTGTTGCCGGATATTGTCAAAGTTATGGATATGGAGCAGGAGAAGCTTGCCCGTAATTTGGGCGACGGACACCGCATCATTCATGGAGTGGCCGGCTCCGGTAAGACTTTGATTTTGGCTTATCGCGCGATGTATTTGGATAAACTTGGCTTAGCAAAACCCATTCTGGTTCTCTGCTTCAACAGGGTGCTAGCGGCAAAACTAAAACAGTTGCTGGCCGAACGGGGCGCGGGGGATCGTGTGCATGTGCGCCACTTTCACGGCTGGTGCAAGGAAATGTGTGATCACCACCAACTGGATTTGCCCGGCGATAAGGAGCAGCCGATATATGAGCGGCAGGTGGATGCGGTGATTGCGGGTTGTGAGAAGGGTCGTGTACCCCTCGCACAGTATGCGGCGCTGATGATAGACGAAGGGCATGATTTTAAGCCGGAGTGGTTCAAGCTGCTGGTGCAGATGATCGACCCGGAAACCAACTCGCTTTTGCTGATGTATGACGATGCACAAAATCTTTACGGCGGGAGCAAGCGGCGGGTTTTCACCTGGACTAGCGTCGGTATCAATGCAACTGGGCGCAGCACGATTCTGAAAGTGAATTATCGGAATACAGTGGAGGCTCTCGATTTCGCTTATCAATTTGCATCAGCCTATCTCGATCAATCCGGCGGTACGGAGGATATGCCGCTGGTACATCCTGAATTCGGTGGCAGGAAAGGGGCAAGGCCGGAGGTTCATCGTCTGCCCGACAATGCGCAGGAGTTGGAATGTCTGGCCTCATGGCTGAATAAACGCGCCGAGGCTGGCATCCCTTTTCACCAAATGGCCGTGTTGTGCCGATTCAATAATCAGGTAGATAAGATGCGTGATGTGCTGGCACGGAAGGGAATAGCCGTTGACTCAGATCAATTCGATAATCAGCACGCCAAGGGATTTGACCCTGCTGAAGACACCATTAAAGTTCTAACCATGCATTCCAGCAAGGGGCTGGAATTTAACAGCGTTGCAATAACTGACATAGGCTGCATGCCATATGCAAAATCAACACCCGAAGAAGAAGC
>CAIZNF010000060.1 GCA_903934275.1 uncultured Nitrosomonadales bacterium | reverse complement strand
TAAACAACAAGTAATACTGGACTGTAGCCCCACCTATTGGGTGATTGGGTACATATCCGTAACCGACTGAAAATCTGCGTTAATCTGCGTAATCTGCGGATCGAACTGCCGTTTTTAGGTAGAAAGGTTGCAATGCTGTGGCGGGCTTGAAAAGCAACAGATCTCTGGGATGCGGTTGGCCTTGCTTGCTAGCAGTAGCCATAGAATATCGGCCCAGCGCGGAATGAGGCATAGGCGAATTGCTGGAAATATCCAGTTTAATAAAGTGCCTGATTGACTTTGACCAGACCGTCCTCACCCAGCAACCCCACCGCCGCTTTCAGGCGCAGCTGGCTGATGAGGTAGTTGTATTCGGCCTGGTACAAATCGCGGCGTGTGGCATAGAGCTGTTGCTGCGCATTCAGCACATCAAGGTTGGTACGCACACCGACCTCCTGACCCAGCTTGCTGGCCTCCAGAACGCTCTCGCTGGAGGTGAGTGCCTGCTGCAAAGCCTTGACCTGCGCGATGCCGCTGACTACGCCGAGATAAGCTTGGCGGGTTTGCAGGGCGACGCTGCGGCGGATGTTTTCCAACTCTTGCCTGGCGCGTTCGAGATTGGCTTCGGCTTCGCGCCATTTTGAACTGACCGCACCGCCCTGGAACAGGGGCATATTTAATTGCACTCCGACACTCTTGTTGATGTTATCGCTGCCCACACCGAAACTGCCGCCGTTGGACTGGTTATTGGAATAATTTGCCACCAGATCCACTGTCGGATAGTGTCCGCCGCGATTGCGCTCCACTTCTTTCTCGGCAATTTCGGCACCCGCCTGGGCGATGGCAAGTTGCGGGTTATTCAACTGTGCATCGTCCACCCATTTTTCCATGTCTGCGGGTTGAGGGGCTTCCAGCTTGAATTCCTTGCCGAGGTTCCTGATGTCTTTCGGCATCACGTTAATAAGTTGCTGCAACGCGCGTTTCTTGATTTCTAAATTGTTTTGTGCGGCAATTTCCTGCGCGCTGGTCAGGTCGTAACGCGCTTGCGCTTCGTGGGTGTCGGTAATGGTGGTGCTACCCACCTCGAAGTTACGTTTGGCCTGCTCCAATTGTTCGGAAATAGCAGTCTTCTGTGCATTGGCAAGCTGCACGCTGTCTTGCGCGATCAACACATCAAAGTAGGCTTGCGCGACGCGCAAAATCAAATCCTGTTCGGCAGCATTGAATTGCGCTTCGGTTTGTGCGACCTGCAACTCGGCTTCGCTATAGGCCAACCAGTTTTGCTGGCGGTACAACGGCTGTGTAAAATTTACGCCGTAGCTGTGGCTGTTGTAGCGGTTATGCCCGCCGGGCAGGATGGACGCACCGCGATATTGGGTGGTGTTGTCGTTAAACGTGCTGTTCGCGTTGAGGCTGATGTTGGGTAATAACAGGGAACGGCCTTGCGGCAGTTTTTCCTGCCCAGCTTGCTGTGTGGCGCGTGCGACCGCAAACACCGGATCGTTTGCCTGTGCGGCGCGGAAGGTTTCCAGCAGATCGGTAGCCTGTACGCAATGGCTTGCACCAATCAATGTTGCTAATAAAAACGGCAATGGCCTTAGTTTCATCAGAATTTTGCGTAGTTGTTATATTAGATTTTTCTAATATTATAACTTACTACCGATTTGTGCAATCCCTAATGTGCAATTTCAAAACACGAATTGCCTGGATTTTTCCGCATTCTGTAAAGGCGCGACACAGGTTTCCATTATGTTGACCGTTTCAAATGTGTCGCGCGCGACACGGGTAATCAGCTTCGCTTCCATTAACGGAGCATCTCCCACGATGGCGAATAAACGGCCACCGACGTTCAAGCTGCTCTGGAGTTCTTTCGGCAATGCCGGTGTAGAGCCGGTCAGCACAATGACATCATAAGTGCCGCCACGCCAGCCATGCGATGCATCACCTGTTTCAAGAATAATGTTGTTGCGGTGATAGGAGGCCAAGTTTTGTTTGGCCATGGCACTCAATTCAGGTACGATTTCGACAGAGGTTACTTGCCCCGCCAGCGCAGACAGTAACGCGGTTAAGTAGCCACTACCGGTGCCCACCTCCAATACAATGTCGTTGCCGGTTAAATGCAGCTCCTGCACGATACGAGCTTCAAGTTTTGGCGGCCACATCTTTGCGCCGTGCCCAAGCGGTATCTCCATGTCGGCAAATGACAATTTTCTTTTGTCTGCGGGCACAAAATGTTCGCGGCGAACGTGCTTGAACAACTCCAGAATTCGCCCTTCCAACACGTCGTATGGACGAAGTTGCTGCTCTATCATATTGAAGCGTGCTTGTTCCATATTTTATACCCCTCTCCTGAATCGTTGCACAATTTAAGTTGGCCACCGACTGTATTTTAATGGGGAATTAGCCCATAACGCCTTGAGGATTTTATCCCAAATAATTCATTCGCACAAAACTGTGCCATTCCCGACTGCGCTGGAATGACGGGCCAAGGAATTATTTGGGGTTAACCTGTCTGGACAACCAGGCCTCAATATCGCGCACCTCCGCCTCACACAAGGAGTGCTGCATAGAATATTCGTGCCATTCCACCGCAAAGCCAAACTCTTGTAACGCTTCCCTTGAGGCAATTCCAAGAGCATAAGGGACGACCGGGTCGCTGCGTCCATGCGCCATAAAAATTGGTGTTTCCCGTGAACTTGCCGAAGGCTCTTGAACGGCGTTTTCTGCCAGTGGCAAATACGTGGAGAGCGCCAGCACACCGCCCAGCGTATCGGCCCGGCGCAATGCGGTGTGCAGCGCGATGGCTCCGCCCTGCGAAAATCCGGCCAAAAAAATATTGCCCGGCGCGATGCCGCGCGACACCTCTTGATCAATCAGAGCCTCGACAGCGGCTTGCGAATCATAAATTCCCTCTTCATCCTGTTGCGCGTCGATATTCGGGTGGGCGATGTCGTACCAAGCACGCATCACATACCCACCGTTGATGGTTACCGGGCGTTGTGGGGCATGCGGAAAAATGTAGCGCATCGCAACAGGCAAATTCAATTCGTCGACCATGGACACAAAATCATGACCATCCGCGCCCAAGCCATGTAACCAGATAATGCTGTGGTGGGGTTGTTCGCCTGATTCGAGCGTAATATGCGGGAGGATGGCGGTCATGATTTGGCGTTATGTTGGTGTGACGTTAGAGGGGCAGCAGCAATTAAATGAGGCCCTTGAAGCATAACATATGGTCGCACAGGCATCCAAGCCGTTGCCGTTTAGGGGGGCGGTTTATCTTGTGAGATCAAATGTACCTGAGTCGAATTGTTCGATCAAAATAGCCGTGATTGTTTGCTTTTGAACTAAATGCCGCCTGCGAATCTCGTAAATGATGTCCATATAAAACACTCCAGATACCTCCGGCTAAAACGCCGGATGGTTGCATACCGAGGTGGAAACTATTGGACGCTGCTTCCACCCCTAATCTGGAAAGTGTTGCACGCTGTTTGACACTCTTAAGTCGCCCCCTCTAACAAGTTGATTAAACATGACATTATTTGAGCGACTTTTGGGCGATTTGCGGCTGAAGCCCGATTACTACGCTAACCCGACGCAGATTAGCAATTGACCAACACTTTTAAATGCACCCCTCTGGAGCAGAATTCTATTGATTTGAGCTGATGTTGGTTACAATTGCGCAACTCTTCAATAACAGAGGTTTGCCATGCCAACCATTAGTATGTTTTTTGGCGTCATCATTCGTATGTATTTTTACGATGACAAGCAACATCATGAGCCGCACATTCATGCAGAGTGCCAAGATCAACAAGCCGTTTACTTGATCGAAACGGGTGAACGTATTTCGGGCAGCATGCCGCCCAACAAAGAAAAATTGATTCAGGCATGGATGCTCATTCATAAGGAAGATCTGCTGACTGATTGGGGTTTGGCCGTTAAAGGCGAAGAGCTTTTTCGCATTGATCCGCTACGCTAGGAAACGACATGAATCCCTATATTTCAGCCGTCATGCCACTAGAAAACCACGAGATTCTGCTCACATTTACCAATGGCGAACAGCGCGTTTTCGATACCAAACCTTATTTGGACAAAGGTGTATTCAAACGCTTGCGCGAACGCGACACATTCATGGGTGCGCGCGTTGTCGCTGGCTCGGTTGAATGGCCGGGCGAGATAGACCTCAGTTACGACACGCTCTATTTAGGAAGCCACCCTGCTGAAATAGCGGGGTTGGCTTTGTAGAGAATGAAGGATCAAAGGTATCGGAGTCGAAATAGTTTTTGGTGAACCGAGCCAAGGGGAAGAGCAATGCCGCGCCGTCCGAGTATCAACTTGGCTGGATACCCGCAGCATGTGGCTCAGCGGGGACATAACCCGCGAGGCCTGCTTCTTGAATACCAAAGGTACCGGAGTCAAATTGTTTTTTAATACCAAAGGTACCGGAGTCAAATTGTTTTTTTAAAAGCAATTGGATACCACGGTTGGTTATCTGTACTTATGTGATTGACAACACTTTTGATTGCACCCCTACCCGCAGCGCAATCATCGTTCAAAACGTAATTGGTTATACCATCCGTCCCTGCGCTAATTTTTGGAGTAATTTTTCGTGTATTCCGCCGAAGCCGCCGTTGCTCATGACCAGTATATGGTCGCCCGGTTGTGCGGCGGCGACAATCTTCCCGATTAGCGTATCGAGATCGTCCTCAGCAACCGCTTTGTTGCCTAACGGAGCCAATGCGTCGCGCGCATTCCAACCGAGATTTTCGGCATAGCAAAACACCAGGTCGGCATCTTTCAGGCTACCGGGTAAGGCTTCTTTCATTGCGCCCAGCTTCATGGTGTTGGAGCGTGGCTCCAGCACTGCCAGAATGCGTGCCTTGCCAATTTTGTGGCGCAAACCGCCGATGGTGGTGTCGATGGCGGTGGGATGGTGTGCAAAGTCGTCATACACGGTAATGTCGTTCACCACGCCGCGCACTTCCATGCGCCGCTTCACATTCTTGAATCCTTTTAACGCGGCAAGGCCTTGCGTAATCGGTACACCGACATGGCGCGCGGCGGCAAGTGCGGCCAGCGCATTCATGCGATTGTGCTCGCCGAGCAAATCCCATTCGAGCGTGCCTTGCGGTTCACCGTTCAGCGTTACGCGGCCACCATTGTCAATCTGCCAACCCTGCGCAGTAGCTTCCTCTCCCACCGGGAGATAACCAACGACTTGGCTGCAGTCTTTGGGCAGCTTGGTCGAATGACTGGTTGTTCCATCAGGGCTGGGGAGGGGGGGGGTTCCAAACATTTCCACTGTTGTCCAGCAGCCGCGCTGGAGCGCACGCTGCAATGATTTTTCGCGCCCGTTGCACACGATGAGGCCACTGCCCGGCACGGTGCGCACCAGATGATGAAACTGCGTCTCTATCGCCATGAGATCGGCAAAAATATCGGCGTGATCGAATTCCAGATTGTTGAGTATTGCGGTGCGAGGATGGTAATGAACAAATTTGGAACGTTTGTCGAAAAATGCGGTGTCATATTCATCCGCTTCTATGACGAAGAAGCCCCCGCCCTCGTTGGGAGAGGGGAGTCGCGCCGAGATACCGAAGTTTTCCGGTACGCCGCCGATCAGGAAGCCGGGGTTCAGTCCGGCGTATTCCAGTATCCAGGCCAGCATCGCGCTGGTGCTGGTCTTGCCGTGCGTACCCGCCACGCCCAGCACCCATTTGTCGTGCAGGATGGTCTGCGCCAGCCATTGTGGTCCTGAGATGTAGGGCAGATTGCGGTTGAGGATTTCCTCCATCAGCGGATTGCCGCGCGATACGACATTGCCGATGACAAACATATCCGGGAGGAGATTGATTTGCTCCATGCCAAAGCCTTCGATAAGCTCGATGCCCTGCGCTTCAAGTTGCGTGCTCATCGGCGGATAGACGTTGGCATCGCAACCGGTCACACGATGCCCGGCTTGTTTGGCGAGTGCCGCGATGCCGCCCATAAAAGTGCCGCAGATACCGAGGATGTGAATGTGCATTTTTGTCCTGCTTCGTTGCAAAAATCTTCACCCGCTTGTGTGAGAGGTGATGGAAAAAAGGGGGGAGTTTAAGCCCTGAAAATAAAATACACGGCCCCCATCATGCACAATGCGGCATAGAGGTAGTCCCACTTCAATGGTTGGTTCATGTACATTACGGCAAATGGCACAAACACCGACAATGTGATGACCTCTTGCAAAATCTTCAATTGTCCGAGGCTTAGCTCGGTGTAACCGATGCGATTGGCAGGCACTTGCAGCAAATACTCAAACAACGCGATGCCCCAGCTAATCAATGCGGCAACATACCAGGGTGAACCTGCCAGATTTTTCAGATGTCCATACCAAGCGAAGGTCATGAACAAATTGGCGACGACGAGCATCAGCGACGTAACCAGTAACGGGTGCGAGATCAGGTTCATTAAAAAACAAGTTCGCTATCTGCGGAAAAGAATTTATCTAACGCCCAGCAACTCGACATCGAACACCAGCGTCGCATTCGGCGGAATCGCACCTCCCGCGCCGCGCGCTCCATAGCCGAGCATGGAAGGGATAATCAACGTACGCTGCCCACCCACTTTCATGCCATTGACCCCCTGATCCCAGCCCTTGATGACATGCCCCGCGCCGAGCGGGAAATTAAACGGTTGCCCGCGGTCGCGCGAGCTGTCAAATTTGGTGCCACGATGGCCCGGTGCAGCTTCATCGTACAACCAGCCGGTGTAATGCACGGATACCTCTTTCCCGGACGTAGCCAACGCGCCTCCGCCCAGCTTGCTATCAGTTTTAATCAGCTCTGTCACGATGCTGGCCTTCTTTTGTGTTGTGGCCTGCCCGGAGTATGCCGTAGTTGAAAAAATACCAGCGGACAACAGCAAAGCCAGCGGAAAAAACAGAATGCGATAAATCATTGTGACTCCTTAAAATGATGTTAATAAATTGATAAATGTTTGCAGCAGGTTATGGCGCAGAATAATGCAATCTTAATCCTGCGGCGCATAGGGGTTGGTCAGGCGATCAACCAGCTCGGCCAACACGGCGCGGAATTGCTGCTCGTCGCAACCCATCAGCACCGCGTCCTCCAATGCGTCCTGGCAGATTTGCCGGATTTCGTCGAGATTCTCGCGCAGCACCTTATTTTTTTCCACGCAGGCAATAATTTCACCTTTGTGGGAACGCCAGATGATGACTGTATCGTGAGACATCTTTGCTACACCGTCGACCATGTTGTGCCCACCCGCGCAACATCTTCGTTGGGACAAATGCTGCCAAGTGGCGGGGTGGTTTGGGAGAGCGCAATGGTGGTATAGCCTTTCCCTTCAGGCTCTAATGGCTCGATCATGCAGTGCCGCTCTGCCATGCGGCGTACCCATTTATTTGACTTATTGCCCATTGCGCTTCCTCAAGGGGGTTTCATTTGAGAGATTCCCTTGAGCGCAATTTTAACCAATTCGCCGCCATTGCGCGCAGATTTGCTAAAATCCGCGCTTCACCGCATTTCGGCACAGTCATAATGTCCAATAGAAGAATCCTCGTCACCTCCGCGTTACCCTACGCCAACGGCAGCATCCACCTCGGCCATCTGGTCGAATACATCCAGACCGACATATGGGTGCGTTTTCAAAAGATGCAGGGCAACGAGTGCCACTACATTTGCGCCGACGACACCCACGGCACACCCATCATGCTGCGCGCGGAGAGGGAGGGCATCACACCGGAGCAATTGATCGACCGGGTGTGGCATGAGCACAAGGCGGATTTCGATGGCTTCCACGTCGAATTCGACCACTACGGTAGCACCAACAGCGGCGAAAACAGAGAGTGCGCGGAAGATATTTACCGCAAACTGAAAGCGGCCAACTTGATCGAGGTGCGCTCTGTTGAGCAATTTTACGACCCGGCCAAAAATATGTTTCTGCCGGACCGCTTCATCAAAGGCGAGTGCCCCAAGTGTCATGCCAAAGATCAATACGGCGACAACTGCGAAGTCTGCGGCGCAACTTATGCGCCCACCGAGTTGATCAACCCGTATTCCGCCGTGTCCGGCGCGCAGCCCGAGCGACGCAATTCAGCCCACTATTTCTTCAAACTTTCCGCCGCCACCTGCCAGAAATTCCTGCGCGAATGGACGCGCAGCGGCACTCTGCAACCCGAAGCCGCCAACAAGATGCAGGAATGGTTGGGCAGCGAAAGCGAAAACAAATTATCCGACTGGGACATCTCGCGCGATGCACCGTATTTCGGTTTTGAAATACCCGATGCGCCGGGAAAGTATTTTTATGTCTGGCTAGATGCTCCGGTGGGTTACATGGGTGGCTTCAAGCAATTTTGTAAAAAAATAACCCCTGATGAAACAACTAGCCATTCGACTAAGCTGCCAAAAGACGGTAGCCAAGTAGCAGGTTATCCCGGCCTCCCCTTGTCAGGGGCGGGGTTGTTCGACGAATTTTGGAAGCCAGATTCCAACACCGAGCTATATCATTTCATCGGCAAAGACATCCTCTATTTTCATGCGCTGTTTTGGCCCGCCATGCTGCAACACGCCGGTTTCCGCACCCCGACGAAATTGTTCGCGCATGGCTTCCTCACCGTCAACGGCGAGAAGATGAGCAAATCGCGCGGCACGTTTATCACCGCCGATAGCTACCTCAAGCAGGGGCTCAATCCGGAATATTTGCGCTATTACTACGCCGCAAAACTCAATGGCACGATGGAAGATATTGACCTGAGCCTTGAAGATTTTGTGGCTAAGGTAAATAGCGATTTGATTGGGAAGTACATCAATATTGCTAGTCGTTGCGCCGGGTTCATCAGCAAACGCTTCGATGGAAAGCTAGGCAATATTGATTCTTCTGCTACAGCTGAATTTCAATCAGCCTTAAAAAATGATGAAATCGCGCACTGCTACGAGCAACGCGACTTCAGCCGCGCCTTGCGCGAAATTATGCGCTTGGCTGACGTGGCGAATCAGTATATTGCCGAAAAGAAACCGTGGGAGCTGGCAAAACATGAAGGCAAAGATGCCGAACTCCACGAAACCTGTTCGACCGCGCTGACCTTGTTCCGCGATCTGACACTCTATCTTAAACCTGTTCTTCCTACACTGGCTGTGCAAGTCGAATCGTTTCTCAACATTCCTCCTCTGATTTGGAGTGACATCAGGAATCCTTTGTCAGTCGGGCACGAGATCAACACCTATCAACATCTGATGACACGTCTCGATCCCAAGCTAATCGAAGCGATGGTCGCCGCCAATCAGGAAAGCCTGCAACCCATGACCAAATCGCATTCCCCCGTACGACATGCCGAGGCGCAGCAACACCCAATCCCCTCCAGCCTCCCTTCGTTGAAGGGGGGAGAGGCAAAGGGGATGCTAGCGAACGATGGGGCGACCGCTATTCCCCACTTTAAAAAAGGGGGGCCAGGGGGGGGGGCACCCATTGCCGAAACCATTTCCATCGACGACTTCAGCAAAGTCGATCTGCGCGTGGCAAAAATCGTCAACGCCGAGCATGTGGAAGGCGCGGAGAAGCTGCTCAAGCTGACGCTGGATATCGGCGAAGAAAAGCCGCGCACGGTGTTTGCAGGCATCAAGTCGGTTTATGATCCCGAAAAATTAAAGGGGCGTATGACGGTGATGGTCGCCAATCTTGCGCCGCGCAAAATGAAGTTTGGCATGTCGGAAGGCATGGTGCTGGCAGCTTCTGGCGACTCTCCCGGCTTGTTCATCCTTAGCCCGGACGACGGCGCGCAACCTGGAATGAAAATTAAATAATCACGGAGAAGACGGATGGCATTGTCGATTACTGAGGCTTGTATCAATTGCGGTATTTGCGAGGATGAATGCCCGGTCGGAGCGATCTCCATGGGCGATGAATATTTTGTCATCGACCCCAATAAATGTAACGAGTGTGTGGGTTATTTCGATCAACCACAATGTGTTGTGGTAGGTCCGGTGGATTGTTTTTTGGATGCCAACGGACATGCATTTCATTTGCAATACTGACGGGTATGGTGATGCCGCTCCCGACAATGAAACTCGCCATACCCGCCCCCTGGAGGTGGAGGGAGCAGACGAATCGCCGCGCAAGTTTTTACGTTAAGTGCTGCGACAGACGGGTTGCATAAAACAACCGTTAGCTGTTGCGTTTCGACTCGAATCTGCCAGCCACTTCGCATACATGAATTCAAAAATCGTAGCGAATATATTGTTGTATAATGAAAATGCGGTGTTTATAAATTCTAATTTCTAATATTGTGTGCACCCGTGATCCGTCATTTTTCATGATGCGGGCTGGCGGGTTTATTAAACAGCAATTGCACTATTCATAGGGGGCTTTTTTATGAAACTTTCATCAATTATTTCACTGTCTGTTTTTGTGGCGGTAACCAGTGGCTGCGCATTGAATCCTTCAAACAACACGCTGGTTGTTTTGCAGCACCCAGACACAAAGGAAACAAAAGAATGCAAAGCAGGTACTTGGGCACTGTGGAATGCATCTGCCGAAGTAGAAGCCTGCGTCAAGACCTATGAGAAATCTGGCTTTAAAAAGACGGGAACGAACTGATCCTTACCTGATATAGAGCTATTTGTAGCACCTCGTGAAAACCAGGTCCAGCGGGCAAGTTGCAAGATACCAGACTTAAAATGTTTTGCATCGTCGTTATAACAAATTTCGTGAACGGAAAAGTAATTTGTTTCAAGGTTCTGTAAATCTACTCAAACTTTCTCTCCGCATACAACTAATTCCCCCTTATTGCGATTACTCTAAGCTGGGCGAGCCGGAACTAAACAGGTAGCCCGGATAAAACATGGTGTGATCCGGTGGCGGGGTCGATGCCATCGGATTCCGCTATCGCTGCACCCGTGCTACGGACTTGAGTTGGCATCATTCAACTCATTGACACTATTAGCCTCTAAAGCGAAATTAAGCGACAACAAATTGTCGCTTGTGGATAAAAAACTGTCATTCCGAACGAAGTGAGGAATCTTGATTTTCTTTCCATGCCAAAAACACCACGATTTCTCGCGGAGCTCG
>CAIZNF010000059.1 GCA_903934275.1 uncultured Nitrosomonadales bacterium | reverse complement strand
GTTGTTCTGCGCGTTCAATGTGAGCTGGTTGGTATTCCATGACACCACGTCATTCACGTTGATGTCGCCCAGTGTGCCCGTGGTGCCGCTGGTGCTCTGGATACTAAAATTCCCGCCCGCCAGCGCAGTTGTCACCGCTGCACCGGTCATGTTGCCGCCGGTGGCGGCGACGTTGAAGTCGAACGGGTCGATCAGCCAGGTGCCGCTTCTGCCATACGGCGAGGAGGTGGTGACTCTGGCGGTATCCGCGACATTGACGTGGGCGGCGGAGGTTTCGATGAAGCCGCCGTTGGAAGTGCTCCCCCTCCCTAGCCCTCCCCCGGTGGTGGAGGGGACAGAAGCGGAGGGCGAGGAGAGTATTGCGGAGGCATCGAGTTTGCCGGTGACGTTGACGGTGCCAGTTTGCATGTCGGCGAGCGCGATGATGTTGCCGCCGTTTACGCCTTGCGCGCTGATGGTGCCGCCCGCTTCGACGCGGTTGGTGGCCTTGAGGTACACCCTGCCGCCTTCACTGACCATGCTGCTTGCGCTGATGGTGCCGCTATTTCGGATGGTAGAGCCGAAGATGCCGAGGCTGCCGGATGAAGCGATGAGTTGGCCAACATTGGTGGCTTCACCCGCCGGGGCGGTGATGTTGACCGTGATATTCGGGGTGTTGCTATTGACCAGCTCTACGCTGTGACCGGCTGCCAGCAGGATTTCACCATTCGGGGCGTTGATGATGCCGGTGCCGGTGTTTTCGACGTTAGGGGCGATGAGGTAGATTTGCCCGCCGTTTTGGGCGGTGATGTTTCCGGCGTTGCTGATGTTCTGTGCGCCGGGGGTATTGGTGAAGTTGTAGCGTCCCGCAAGAAAATCGCTGTTGGAAAGGTTGAGCGTGGAGGCGACCATGCCCGCGACATTGACGGTGGAGCCTGCACCAAACACGATGCCGCTGGGGTTGACGAGAAACACGCGCCCGTTGGATAGCAGGCTGCCCAGAATGTTACTGGGGTTGTTGGTGATGACGCGGTTGAGTACGGATGAGGAGGCGCTTTGCTGGACGAAACGGGTGGCTTCACTGGCACCGATGGAGAAGCCTTGCCAGTTGATGATGGTGTTGGGGGTGTTGGTGACGGTGAGCGTGTTGCCGCTGGTGGCAAAGTTAGCTTGGCCGTTGACAACGGCAGCGCCTGTTGGGTTGGCTTGAGCATTGAGCGCAAAGCAGCAAGCCAGCGCGAGTGCGACAGGTTGGAGGTGAAATTTGAAGCTCGGTTGCTTTTTATTCACGTTGGCCTCCCACTGGTTTGTCGAGAGTTGGCTATGGATAATCTCTCGCGGTCTGGTTGCGCTTTGCCTGAAAAATGAAAGGCAGCAAGGCAACCCCGGCGATCCGGTAGCTACACTCCTACCGCAGGGTGCGCCTTTTTCAAGGAAATAGATATAAGGGAATACCTATTTTTTGAGGGATATGCTGTGTTCTGGCCTAGCGAGGCTAATTAAAAGATACCGTCAGGCCGAAATGCACGCGCCAATCGCCTACCATTTGTAATGGGTCGGTGTCGGCATTGATAATGTGTGCAGCATCCAGCCGCATCGAAAGTATCTGGGCAATAGCGGCACGCACGCCGATGCCCGCACTGGAAATTGAGGACTTCGTGCCGTCGGCGAAACGTGCCGATCCTGCATCGAAAAAGACCAGGGCGCGCATCATAAATTCGTCTTTGCCAAAATTAGGCGTATAGCCCTCCAGATTCCAGCGCATTCCCGAATCGCCTCCCGCACTGCCTTCGGAAAATCCGCGCACCGCGTCGGCACCTCCCAAGCGCATCTGCTCGCCCGGCAGCAGAGTGTCGGAGCTGTATTGCCCGCTTAACGCTGCGCGCAATTGCCAATCGTCACCGATCAGCTGTGTGTAATTCGCGCCATAACGCGCCACTTTATAGCGGGGGTTGGCAAGGGGGTTGTAAGCTGCAAAATCTGTCGCTGTGCCTTTGCGCATACCCGGCAGGTTGGCGGACAGCGATGCGCTGGCACCAAGGTTGCTCTTGCCCAGAGTCCCTTGTGTTGCATAAGTGGCACTCAGCGGCATGACCACAATTTCAGGGGATACGAGAATACTGTTGAAATAGATGCCGCTGAATTTTCTCCAATCCAGAGCGAACGACAGGCGAGGATCAAAGTTGGCCGTTTTCTCCAGCTGATGGTTGTAGTGCGCGCCGAGCGTAGCTCCTCCACCCTTGACCGCATCCAGCCCGCCCAATATCGAATTCAGGTTTGAATAGCCAGCATTGAATTCCACGCTGTCACTCAGTTCGTAAATCGGAATTTTGTAATTGCCGCTAAACACCCGCACGCGGTCTGTGTGGGTGGGTGATGTTTGTATTTGTAAGCTGCCTACATGATCCGCGTCAAACAGGTTGGCGTGGCGATAGGAAAGACCGAGGCGGGAGCGTCCGGTTTCCGGCGTACCGGTGTTGTCCAATGCCAGCCCCCACAGGAAAGGTTTTTTGTCTGCAACGACAATATCCACGTCAACCTGATCGGTTTTTTCTCCCGCCTTCAGTCTTAAATTCAACTGGCGCGCAGGGTTTTCGTTGGCGAATTTAATTTCGTTCGCGGTTTGCTTCAATTTGGGCACGCCACCGCTACGCACCGAGGGGAGCGCATTCAATACATTCGCTTCGCTGACAAACTGGTTGTCTTGCACCGTCACCTTACCGAAGCGCCCCTCCACCACTTGAAAACGCACCGCCCCATTTTTTAATTCCTGTTCCGGCAGCGATACCCGCACCGTGGAAAAGCCGCGTGAAGAATAGGTTGCTTCAACCGCCGCCAAGGCGAGCTGAATATCTGAAAAATCCTTGCCTTTGCCGGTAAACGGTTTCACTGCCGCGTCGATTTCAGCTTTCGCCAATAAAGTCGCGCCATCCAGTGTGTAGCCGGTAATGTCGGTCTTGGGAGGTGCAGCATTGCTTTGCACAGGCGAAGCCTGGGCGGCTATTTCGGTTGGCTTGATGGGTGGTGGTGCAGTTGCTGAATGTATCGCTTGGATTTTTTGTTCAGCTTTGGCTGCTTGCTCTGTTATTGCGGTAGCTTCAACTTTGGCCTTCTGTTCGGCCTTCACGCGCACAGCTTCGGCTTTGGCTTCTTCATTAGCCTTGATTTTTGCAGCATTTGCTTCCGATACTTGTCTGGCTTTTTCTGCTGCTGCAGCTTGCGTTTCTTGCTCGGCCTTCAACCGTGCGTCGGCTTCGTAACTCAGCGTTTGCCTTTGCACCTCCTGTTTAGTTTCGGCGGGTCGTAATGCAACGTTACCTGCATTGCCAGCATTGCCCTGCAAGGTAATCAACAGGCTGTTACCGTCGATCCTGGTATTAGAGGGAAACATTTGATTGAGGTAAAGCACCAGACGCGTGCGCTCACCAGACTGGATAATATTGGCGCTGCGCAACCCACCTTCGGCGAAATCCTGAACGTACTCACTCAAACCGTTTGCGGTATCAGGAAATTCCAGCACGAGATGCGGGGAGGTGCCGATAATAAATTCGGTGTCCGGTACTCTGGACAGCGGGCGCGCCAAGTCAATTTTGATGACGGTCATGCTGCTGTTGAAACCCACATTCAGCGCGGTAATGATGTTCTGTGCGTATGCTTCGTCTGCGAACATTATCAGCCCGGCAAATAGCCAGCCCGCAGTAACTGCAAATTTAATGTTGTGCATTCAGCCAACATAACAGCTTGCATGGCAAGCAAAGCACAGAACAGACGGGGGAATCAGGCTATTTCAGATTTGAACCCGCATTCAAAGAGGAAAGAATACGGGTGGAGTTGCCAAGCAGAAGGTGGTGGTTGGTGGTGAGGTTCCGGTTATGTCAC
>CAIZNF010000058.1 GCA_903934275.1 uncultured Nitrosomonadales bacterium | reverse complement strand
CTGGATTCCCGCCTGCGCGGGAATGACGAAGTAATGAGCAAACCCCTCATCTACGGCTTGCTGCTATCCATCCTGATGGTCATCGCGCCGCACGCCAGCCATCTGCCGCTATGGGTCAGTTCGCTGTGTGCCGCCCTGCTGCTGTGGCGTGCCTACCTGACTTTCAGCGGCAACGCATTACCTGCACGCTGGCTGTTGATGCTGATTACCGTTGCCAGTCTGGGCGGTATCGCCATCAATTTTCATACCCTGTTCGGGCGCGAGGCCGCCGTCACGCTGTTGATACTGATGGTTACGCTCAAATTCATGGAGCTGCGCGCGACACGCGATGCGATGGTGCTGATTTACCTGTCCTGCTTCATCATCATCACCAACTTTGTCTACTCGCAAAGCATCCCCACCGCACTGTATATGCTCGCCACGCTGACAGTCGTCATGACAGCCTGGATACACCTGTACGCGCAAAACATTGCGCTCAAACCGCGTCTGCGCATCGCTGCTATATTGCTGTTGCAAGCCATTCCATTGACGCTGATCCTGTTCGTCTTGTTCCCGCGCGTCCAGGGCCCGCTGTGGGGCTTGCCGCAGGATGCTTTCGCGAGCAGCGGTCTGGACGACAGGATGTCGCCGGGCAGCTTGAGCCGCTTGAGTTTATCGGATGCGGTCGCGTTTCGCGTCAGCTATGCGGATAAACGACCGACCCGCGAGCAGATGTACTGGCGCGGACCGGTGCTGTCAAATTTCGACGGGCGCACTTGGACACCTGGCAGAACCGCCTACGGCATTGCCCCACAATTTACCGAACTCGATCAAACGATTGATTACAGCGTCACGTTGGAGCCACATAACAAGACCTGGCTGTTCACGCTCGACATGCCGAATAAAATCTCCGTGCCAGCCAGCATTACTTATGATTTTCAAGTGGTAAGCAAAGAGCCGGTTAATTCGCGGCTGCGCTATGAGGCGCGCTCCCATCTCCAATTTCACGCCAACCTGCGCGAAACTGAACGGCAAGTACAGCGAGCCTTGCAATTGCCGCCATCGCTTAATCCGCAAGCGCTGCTGCTTGCCGCAGAATGGCGCGGCAACGGCGCGAATGATGCCGCCATTGTGCGTAGCGCACTGTCTTATTTTAACCAACAAGGCTTTCAATACACGCTGGAGCCTCCGCTGCTCGGCATCAACGGCATCGACGATTTTCTGTTCACCACCAAAAAGGGATTCTGCGAGCACTACGCCTCGGCATTCGTATTTTTAATGCGTGCCGCACATATTCCGGCGCGTGTCGTGACCGGCTATCAGGGCGGCGAATTCAACTACCTCGGCAACTACTACATCGTGCGCCAATCCGATGCCCACGCATGGGCGGAAGTGTGGCTGAGCGGACAGGGGTGGGTGCGCATCGATCCCACCGCAGCCATCGCACCCGCACGTGTACAAATCAACGTGGCTGCGGCGGTTCCTGCCAGCGAGACCGCCGCCTTGCCGTTCATAGCGCGCGCCTTACCATTCATGGTACCCATGGTGAGCAACCCTCCGGCATGGCTGAGCAATTTGCGCCTGAACTGGGACATGCTCGGATACAAGTGGAATCAATGGGTGCTCGGCTACAACACCGAACGCCAATTCGCTTTTCTGACCAGTCTGGGCATGAAAGCCATCACCTGGCAAAACATGGCGATCCTCATGACTACGGGTATTTGGCTAGTGATCGGACTGTTTGCCCTGTTCATGCTGCGCCACCTGTTTGTGCGCCAGCCGGACAAGATGCAAGCCGCGTGGCTCAAGCTGTGCCGCAAATTGGCCAAGGCCGGGCTGCCACGCCCCGCATACGAAGGCGCGCAGGACTATGCCACGCGCATCTCCGCTGCCCGCCCGGAGCTCGCCGATAGTATCCACGACCTCGCAGCACGTTACAGCGCGTTGCGCTACGGCGCTGTTCAGGATGAACAGGCGCAGCGTGAATTCCTGCAACGTGCCGCCGCCCTGAAAATCTGACAGGGTATAATCCGCGCCACGTTAACCCATTAAAATAATATGCTCATCACCCGCCGCCTAGAATTCGATGCAGGACATCGCATCCCCACCCACAACAGCCAGTGCAAGCATCTGCACGGCCATCGCTACGCCATCGAAATCACCTTGTCCGGCGACATCATCGCCAACGAAGGACAATCCGAACAAGGCATGGTGATGGACTTCGCCGATGTCAAGCGCATCGCCAAGGAAAAGCTGGTGGACGGGTGGGATCATGCCTTTCTGGTATATCGTGGCGACAAAGTAGTGTGCGACTTTCTCGCAACACTGCCGAATCACAGAACCGTCATTCTCGATGTTGTACATAGGTGCACATATTTTGGCAATTTATTCTGTTTAACTTTAATTTTTTTGAGCCGAAATACTTCTTTAGCTAAAAAATTAAAACATGACGCACAAATTAGTCACGCTTCGAAAAACACGGCTGACGGGCTCAACCAGTACGATGGCACTGACACGGGCTATTTTCATGGGGGCGCTCGTGGGGAACACCCCCAAGTACGTGTGTTTGTATGCTTGATT
>CAIZNF010000057.1 GCA_903934275.1 uncultured Nitrosomonadales bacterium | reverse complement strand
TGTTTCTTGAAATATTCCGGCGACACGGCATTATCCGTCGCGAGGCTGAGAATGCAAGCATACTTGTCTTTCCCAACACGCCACACATGCAAATCATCAAGCCGAGCCTTGATCGGGGAAGCGGCAATGACTTCACGAATCCCGTCCACCACGGGAGCGTTCATCTCGGCATCCAGCAGCACACGTCCAGTCTCGCGCAGCAACCCGTAAGCCCACACAGAAACCAGTACCGCACCGACCAGACCCATCACAGGATCCAACCAGCTTATCCCCCACAGCTTGCCGCCTAATAACGCGATGATAGCCAGCACGGATGTCACTGCATCGGAAAGCACGTGCATGTAGGCAGAACGCAAATTCAAATCATGGTGGCCGTGATCGTCGTGCGCATGGTCGTGATGATGGTGATGATGATCGTGATGCCCGGCCTTAAGCAACCACGCCGAGGCAAGGTTGACCAGCAGGCCGACAATCGCAATAGCAATAGCTTGGTCATAGTGTATCGGGCTCGGCGCGATCAATCGTTCGACCGACTGAAAAACCATCAATCCGGCTACCATCACCAGAAAGATTGCGCTGGTATAACCGCCCAACACTTCAATCTTCCATGTACCGAAAGAAAAACGCGGGTCATGTGCAAATTTTCTGGCGCAAATATACGCCAGGAAAGACAGCCCCAACGCGATTGCATGAGAACTCATGTGCCAGCCATCCGCCAGCAACGCCATCGAGTTGTAATACCAGCCTCCAGCGATCTCGACCACCATCATCGCGGCGGTAAGAACGGCCACACGCAGGATGTTTTTCTCGGCAAGCGGATTCCCTTCGTCAAATTTGTGGAAGTGTTTCAAATCGCCTGCGGAAGTGGGTTGTGTCATGGAAGAAATCAGAATGACGCGATGGGGGAACCGGCAGAAACCTGCTTGATCCGGAATTTTTGGTGCGGAGAGAGGAGTCGAAAATAAGCCTGCAATCCGCACCAATGCTTAAATTACGTTCTATGCCTGCAACTTATACCCCCATTGATACCCCGTGGTGGTGATCGCTAGGGTTGGGTCTATCGGGATTATAACAACTTGTTGCGGCTTTTATGCGGCGTGGCGCAGCTCGTAATCCGCTATCAGCACATCCGCTGGCAGTTTGAGGCCTTCCGACAAGCGCCGCACCATCGCCAGGGTAAGCGGACGAGCGCGGTTCAACACTTCGGCCACACGGCCACGGCTGCCAATGTACGGCTCCAAATCCTTGCGGGTCAGGCCACGCGCTTCCATCGCGTAGTTCAAAAAATCTATCGGGTCGGGCGCGGGGATGGGGTAGTGCTGTGCTTCGTATTTTTCCACCAGCATGGCCAACACTTCTAGCCTGTCCGCTTCGGGGGTTTTATCGGGCGCATCAAACAGCGCTTCGATTTCACGCAAGGCGGCTTTGTATTCGGCTTTGGTTCTAATCGGCTTGAGTTCCATTGCTACACCTTTCCCGCGTCCAGCGCGTCATATTCTGCATGAGTCCCGACAAAGCGGATGTACATCATCCCTCGGTTGTAATGCACCGCCACGATCAAGCGGTAATCATTACCCTTGATATTGAACACTACGCGGTTACTTCCCACGAAGCTGGCGTTACGGTGCGCTGCCTTTATGTCTGCTGGCGTTTTCCAGACTGCCCGGCTTGCATCGGCATACCAAGCGCGCAGCGGAGTTTCCGCTTGCGGGTGCTTCGCCCAGAAATCGCGTAACGTACTGACGGCTATCACTCGCATGGCGGCACTTTATCATGCTCCCGTATTGGGTGCAACATCATCACTACCCTTATCTGACTTTTGGGGAGCCCCTTGGGGCGGATGGGAGCGTGGCAGGATGAGCGGGAAAGGAGCAGCGCAGCGCGACCCCGCGCAGCCTGACAGACTGGGAGGGTGGGGACAATCAAACAGAACGCGCAGCGACCAAGCCTGATTCTCAGGGTGGTGTGTGGCAATGAAAAAGCCGGTGCCGGGGTTTTTGTCCGGCATGGTTTTTTTGTTGGCGCGCACGACCCGCAAACGGCAGCGGTGGCGTGACGGTGAAGGCGCATTTGGTTCATGCCTGCGCCGTGACGTTGCCGCGATAAATAAAATGCACTTCCGCACCCGACAAACCGGCACAGCCGACCACGCAGCAAAAGGCGGAGGGGCGGCGAACTATCAGCCCCGTTTTGCTGCCCCTCACCGCAGGGGATGGATGTTGACCTTGACTTGTGTGGCGGCATTTACCCGATCAGGGCGCAAGACATAACGGCCTCTTATGCGGGCGCAAGCCGAACATTGGGGCATCATCCAATGCGCATAAGACGCCGTTATGTTGGATACCGCCACACACAACAACCGGCGTAGCCGACAACGCCTTTACGGCACTGCGCGGGGGCGCGGCACGTTCAGGCTACCACTGGCCCTTGTCGCCGTCCGCTCCCGTCAGGTAAAACGACCTTGCGACTTCCTGACCGCCCGCATCAAGCTGTTTCAGCAGACCGATGATTTCATCCGATTCAACCAATATGCCGTTTGGATTTTCCATCAGCAATTCGCCCAAAGCCTCATAGCTGGCATTGTTGGTTACGTATCGCTTCAGGATAGGCGCATCGTCTGTTTCGCTGGATTGCAACAACCCTTTAACATCAGCGGATTTATTTCCCTTTAGCGCCTTTTTTGCTTCGGATTTATTGACCGACAGTTGCAGCTTCGCAATTTCGCCCTGAGCGTCGTATTCGGCTTTCGCTTTGTTGAATGTTTCGTATGCCGCCGACTGTAATTTCTTTAACGGGGACAATACTGCCGCCAATGTCGGGGATTTCATCACGCCGGAATTGCCAACAACAGCCGCCCATAAATTCAGGATCACTGTCCAGTCGTCGTTTCGCTTTGGCCGTATTCCAACCTTGCGCCCAATGATGGTCGCCATCATTACCAGCACGGCAACCGCCGCAAAGTCTGGCGGACATTGCATCCGTTCGGAAATATCCTTCACATAGCCGCGCAGCGTGTCCGGCATGTAGTAATAATCGAATGGCAGCACGCTAGGGAGTGCCGGGAGCGGCTCTGGCGGCATCGGTGGTGCATTGCCATTGCCGCCACCGCTTGATGCGCCTGCGCGTGATCCTGCGGAATCGTTTGGCGGATATTTTCCAGCGGAATGAGCGATTGTTTTTAATTCACTTTCGGGTAATGGCGGATCGCAGTCCTTTTCATTTCTGATTACCAATGCGGCGATTATGGCTTCCTCATCAAAGCCACATCTGCGCATTGCGCAGGCGTTGCGAAATAGCGCGGCATTGCGTCCGCCCTCGCTGATCTTGCCGCCTTCGTTTGTTGCTGGTGTAGCTGGCGCTCTTTTCCAAGTCGCCAGTAATTTGAGTAACCATACTGGCGCATCTGCGATTTCCGGCATTCCGCCATTGGTCGGTATCCAATCGAGCCACTGGTATGAATTGCCATCAACTGCGGAAGGCTCAGCCGCGATATACCCATCGGAGGTGCGGGTGTCGATGCCGGGGGCAAGAATGTTTTGCGTGTTCGGTATCCAAATATCAGCAGGCTTGCGGAAAACATGATGCAGTCCGCCGGAAGGTGTGCGCGCTGTGAGCGTTGCCGGTAATCCGCCATTCTGTGCGGCGATAATCTCGAATGTCTCGATAGCGTTATTGCCATGCTTAACATCGAGGTCGATTGCGAACAGGTCGGCACCAAAGGTCAGCCCGATGTTGCCGCGATGGTTCGCAAACAGCTTTGCAACATCAGCAGGATTGCTTAACGCATCTTTGAATCCGTTACTCCCCTTTGGCGGTATCTTGGTATTCGCTGCCAGCGGAAAAGGCAAAAATCCGACAGCAGCATAAGATGTGGCATAAGCAACAATGGTATTGCTCGGCTGTGCGGTCTGGGTATAATTCAAACCGTGGTTTGCGGGGGTGCGTTGCGTGGTGGCAACCGCCCCCAATTCATTTGAGGTTGTGATTTGCATGATCGCCTCACTCTGTAGGTTGTGATGCGGCGATGCGCGGCTTGCGTCTTCCAACAATGCACGCCCTGCGAATGTCAGCCACGCCCTCTTTGCGGCTGTCTGCGATGCGAAGCGCGATATAGGCTTGCACTTCCTCTTCAACCCATGCAACCGAGGTTGAAAATGCGCTTAGCTGTATCGGTTTTGGAAAATCAGGATCGTGGTGTCTTGAATTGGGATCAAGCCGCGAATAGATAGTGTTTGCCAGAAAACCTCCACTTCTCAATAACTGCGCGGTTTCATGCAGACTTTAATTGGATCGAAGATTCGC
>CAIZNF010000056.1 GCA_903934275.1 uncultured Nitrosomonadales bacterium | reverse complement strand
TAAATCTGTAGTAGAAAGCCTGCAAATTCAGTTTTTCAGCGAATCTTCGATCCAATTAAAGTCTGCATGAAACCGCGCAGTTATTGAGAAGTGGAGGTTTTCTGGCAAACACTAAATAATGATCAATTAGTTTGTCCGAAGTGCGGTTGCAACCACATTTCCCAGTACGGGCTTCCACCGGTTACGATCCCACCAATTACTGAGTGTTTAACCCTTTCAGAGAGATTATGGTCATCGTTAAAAGCTTTGCTGGGGATCAAGAAGAAAGATACGAGAACGCAGGAGGAAAGATTTTATGCTTTGAAAATCGAGATGAAGAAGCAACCAATAGGGGGCACATTTTCAACTGGGAAGCATTACTATGAATTTTATCAAGAAAATAATCTGTGCCCGGAATGCAAGCAGATGACTATGCAATTCTCTGACACCCTTGTGTTCATGGACTAGCTGCATATCGGGTGCACACCTTGGCACTTCTATCGCAGTGGTAACAATGTGCCACCGGAAGATGTTAGCTCAGTTTACATGAATTAAAAAATTGCCCAAAATTTTGCGAGGCAAGGGTCAAGGTGGCTACCCCTGTTGTCTGCCAGTGACCCAAGGTGGGGGTAACCCCCGCATTTGATGCTAAACTTGAAATTGCTGCATAGTGCAGTAACCAAATAACAGGGAGATAACAATATGAACCGCAAAGAACTGATTGACGCACTGGCATCTAAAACAGACTGCACCAAGGCTTGCGCTGATCGCACCCTCGCAGCATTGATTGAAGTTATCACCGCAACACTGAAGAAGGGCGACAACGTGGCCTTGGTTGGCTTCGGCACATTCGAGGTACGCAAACGTGCAGCGAGGAACGGACGTAACCCGGCAACAGGCGCACCGCTGAAGATTAAGGCATCTAAGGCTCCGGCATTCAAGGCTGGTGCCACGCTCAAGGCAGCGGTGAACGGCGGCAAGAAGTAATTGTTCCGAAACGCAACCGATGAACAACTTGGTGGTTTTGTTTTGAATGGCAGCTAACGAGGGAAGGGTTACTTTACATGCCGATTAAACCAATTGAGACAACCACCGGGCCGCTGGAATACACGGTTTCAAGTCGATTTAGCTACCGATTCTCAAGGTATTTGGTACTTTCGCGAATTACAGAAAGCGATGAATTTAAGAGCGGCCAGCCATTCCAGCTCTCACCGATGATTCAGGCAATAACAAATGAATACCTGACTCAAGAGGAACAGCAGGAAAATTATGTGCGGCCAAACGGTAGACCGGAATCAGTTTTTGATTCCATTCGCTGGTACGTCCGATTTGTTGGCAGAGAAAATAATGTTATCGAATTCGTTGAGCGCGGTTGGTATCGTATGCCTAGCGGAGTGCAGGCCGTTGCTAACAACGATGACGGGATCGATGAAGAGATTGCCGAGGAGGCCGGCCCTACAACAAATGGCTGGATTTATGCCTTTACTTTTCCTGAGCTCATCAAGAGCGATTCATTTCCGATCAAGATCGGAATGACCATCCGCGATGTCGATGAGCGCGTTGCTGACCAATGCAAAGGTTCTGCTATTTTCAGCCCCCCAAAAGTTCTGAAGTCGTGGAGCGTGCATAAAGTATCGCTAACTGAGCGCACGGTACAGAATCTCTTGAAACTATCTGGGCAATGGAAGTCAGATGCACCCGGCTCAGAGTGGTTCATCACGTCATTGGCTGAAATCGAGCGTGTTGTCGGAATTGTCCAGCAAGAAACACGTTGACCTATAATCACCATCACTGCCATCCCCTATTAGACCGCAATATGTCGTAGTGATACTTCCTGAACGTCTGCTATAGGGCAACGGAATTAGACCCCACATCGTTGACCGCTCAGTCACGGCGCTTGCAACAAACCCGCAAGCCCCGCGCCATCGCTATCGCACTGGCATCGGACAGAGCGCAGAAGGCGATGAACCTGCCCTCTGCTTTAGCTCCGCTCCAAATGTGTCCGCTCCGTTGTCGCAGCCGCTTCACGCCGTCGCACTTCATGGCTCCGCATGAGGCCGCTGCGCCATCAAGCGCTCGCCGTTCGCAGGCTGCTGGTGCATGGGTAGGCTGGACGTGCAGCGCCCCGCGCAGTGCCTTAACGGCGTTGTCGGCTGCGCCGGTTGTTGTGTGTGGCGGCATCCAACATAACGGCGTCTTATGCAAGTGCTACGCACCGCTGCGCGCCCCCCGGTCGCATAAGAGGCCGTTATGTCTCGCGCCCTTCGGGTAAATGCCGCCACACCAGTCAAGGTCAAATTCCATCACTTCCAGTGAGGGGCAGCAAAACGGGGCTGATGGTGCGCCGCCCCTTCGCCTTTTGCTGCGCGGTCGTGCCGGTCTATGTCTTGTCTTGTTGTGGTCGCTTCGCGGTTTATGTGGGGGGCGCTTTCCCGCTAACGTCCCCCCATCCCCCCAGCGGCCAAGTGAAGCAAAGGCATGGCCGCACCCGTCCGCACTGCCACCCCTTGCCTTGGGTAAACCTGCATCCCCGCGCACCGTCCACTGGCTTGCGCCCTGCATCGCCCGCTGGTTCGCGCAGAGACGGGCAAGGCGAGGCAATGCTTATTCGGTCGGCTGTGCCGGTTGGTTTGTTTTTGTGAGGCGTGGTCGCTTACAGCGGAAGTGCATTTTGTTTATCGCGGTAACGTCACGGCGCAGGCATGAACAAAATGCGCCTTCACCGTCACGCCACCGCTGCCGTGTGCGGGTAGTGTGCGTCAACAAAAAACCTATGCCGGACAAAACCCCCGGCACCGGCTTTTTCATTGCCACACACCACCCTTGAGTCAAAGTCAGGTTTGGTCGCTGCGCGCTCTGCTTATTGCCCCGCCCACCCAGCGTGTCAGGCTCCGGCGGCTCGCACTGCGCTGCTCCTTTCCCGCTCATCCTGCCACGCTTCCCCTTCGCCCTGGGTGGCTCCCTGAAAACAGCATCGTAATTTCGCTGCTCCAAAGCTGCTGTTCTGTTAGCGCCGATTGAATATTGACCTAGGGTGCTGATTGAAATGTGACCCAGGACCGGTTACTGTTTCTGGAACAGCAACTGTGGATAAGTTTACCAGATTGTAGGTTGGATGTTTTGAAGTGCGCGGTGGAATTCACGAAGGTTTGCAGGCCGTAATGAACTCCCCCGCGCGAGCTTATTTAGAACGGCTCATCAGGTGGCGTTACTTTGCTTCCTTTGCGTGCCTGTTCACGCGACTTGATACGTTTCTTTGCAGCCATACTGCTGTGTTGGAAACGATATGACTCATTCCCCGTTTCAACGATGTGGCAGTGATGCGTCAATCTGTCCAGCAACGCTGTCGTCATTTTGGCATCGCCAAACACGCCGGACCATTCCGAGAAGCTCAAGTTCGTCGTGATGACTACGCTGGTGTGCTCGTACAGTTTCGATAGCAGATGAAACAACAACGCTCCGCCAGCTTGACTGAATGGAAGATAGCCAAGCTCGTCGAGTACGACCAAGTCCATACGCATCAAAGCCGTTGCAATGCGCCCGGCACGCCCATCCTGCTTCTCTCGCTCCAGCAGATTGACAAGATCGACCGTGGAGTAGAACCGCGCCTTGTTGCCATGCGTGGTGATGCCGGACATCGCAATGGCGGTAGCCAAATGCGTCTTGCCGGTTCCGGGCCCACCGATGAGCACCACGTTCTGCGCCGTCTCGGTAAACGACAGCGTCGCCAATTGCTCCACCATAGGCTGATCGACCTTCGATGCACTGAAGTCGAATCCGGCCAGATCACGATGCACTGGAAACTTGGCGGCATTCAATTGGTTTCGTACTGAACGCATGTATCGATCAGTTGTCTCTGCTTGCAGCAGGTGCTCGATCAACCATTTCGACGAATCGATTGTTGATGTTCCCTGTGCGATCAAGTCAGTCCAGGCATCGGCCATTCCATGCAATCGCAGATATTTGAGTTCCGCAGTAATGTCAGGACGCATGATCGATCTCCTCTGTGCTGAGTTGATCTTCATCGTCATGCCGCAGCTCGTCATAACGGCTGGTATTGGCCTGTGGCGCATTTTCAAGTTGCAAACTCGTTTCCACATTCGGCGGAAGCGGTGGTGCATTCAGCCGACCCAGCACGTTGAGAACGTGTTCCACGCTCAGCACACCGGATTCGATGACCAGCTCCACTGCAACCAGTACCGCCTCAAGCCCGGCGCGCGGAACCGCCGCCAGCACTTGTGCCATAACGCGATCTCCACCTTTGTCCCGCATCAATCCAAGCCTGAGTTGCTTGAGTGGCACTGGCATGTCAGCAAAGGGTGCGCCATTGCGTAACGCGCCCGGTTTGCGCTCGATCAGTGCGATGTAGTGCTGCCAGTCGTAACGGGCTTGTCCGCGCTCTATCAGACGCTCATGGCAAGCAGCAATCACATCATCCGACACCGCAACAACCTGAGTGGGGTAGAGCCTGACACTGACCATCTTGCCCGCTAGTTCGCACGGCACGGAGTAATGATTGCGCTGTACGTTGATCAGGCATGTGCTGGTTACACGGGCCGAGCACTCAACGTATCCATCGAATGCTGTCGGCATCGGCATCATGTGAACACGTTCCTGTTCCAGCATTTCGACGACGCTCAGTTCTTTGTACTCGGTGTGGCGCAGTTCGCCCCATAGTGTCCGACAGCGTTCGCC
>CAIZNF010000055.1 GCA_903934275.1 uncultured Nitrosomonadales bacterium | reverse complement strand
TGCCAGCGCATCTGTGCGCGACACGCTCTGACATTCCAACACAATCCATAAAAACGGCGACTGGCTGGCGCACTAATCAAATTTGGCTTTGCGCCTAGATTTACGCGACTTTACTTAGCCGCCAACAGTATGGTAACGGGAGTCTCTCTGAGAGCGACATTTCATGCCATGCCGAAGAATTTCAGCGTCAGTTGGAATTCGAAATGGCTGCTGCATCCACACATCGTGTCGTGCCGAGCGGAGATTTTATGAGTCCATTTGCAACGCCTGACGGGGACTACTTTCAATTGTCCTCTGGAGAGCTCCATGTGATGACGGATCGGATCGAACAGATCATGGATATCCTGATCAACTCTGTTGCTGCGCTCGAAGTAATCACCAAGAATATTCTGTCGATTGGCAGTCAAGGTATGCCTATACCTAATGAGATCAAAGAGATTTTTGACTTGGCTGATATCCTTGCCGATCAAGCTGATAACTCGCATGTATTGTTGGCAGAGGTGATTCAGGCTATCGAGGATCGATGTGAACGCGATTTGCAAAACTTTCTTGCCTCACTCGGAGAAAAAGCATGAAGAACCATAAGATGACTCTCAATTTTATTGGTTGTCGCCAAGACAAAATACTCGAACAGCAAGAAGTAACTTGGGATGAACTGCTAAACTTGCTTGCAGGGAAATTTCTCCGCAAGGGTCAAATGACGCTTGCCGAATGTCAAACAGCTTTGGAAGAAAAGCGAAAAGCTGACAAAGATGGCCCGGCTTGGATTCCTGGTTCTGTCCATGACATTTCGGCAGGCCGCAGCCAGGCGAACATGGACAAGATATTCCTGCTTGTTCTCGACCTTGATGAAGGCATGCCTTTGGCCGAAGTAAAAGCCAGAATTTCCGGCTACGAGGCGGCCATCCACAGTACCTTTTCGCATACCCGAGAAATGCCGAAGTTCAGGGTCGTGATTCCGTTGAAGGAGCCGATCCAAGCACAAAAAATCTTAAAGGTCTTCGATCACTTTCAGGGGCGTTTCGACGGTCTGCTTGATCCATCGTGCGGACACGATTATTCGCGACTTTTCTATCTGCCAGCCTGTCCAGTGGATGCTGAACATTTGTTCGTATTCGAGCATCTCGAAGGTGAATTTCTTGATGTTGCTGCACTGCTGAATAAGCCGATTGTGGTTGCTCCGAGGATTTTGGCAACACCAGACAATACCAAGCCCCCAGCTAGCCTCTCTTTGGGGATATATGAGGGTGTGCGCAACGTCAAGCTGACCAGCATTGGAGGTTCGCTTCGTAGACGTGGCATGACGGAACCTGATATCCGTACTGAGCTACTGAAGGTGAATTCTGACCGTTGTATGCCGCCCATGGCCGACAGAGAGGTTGATGGTATCGCTAAGAGCGTAGCTCGATACTCTGTACCTGAAAACTGTATTCGTAAGACATTGAATGATGCTGGCAACGCTCACCGGCTCGTCTCTCGACATGGTACGAATATCAGGTTTATTCGTGCGTCTGGCAAGTGGCTTTTATGGCGGAACGAAAAATGGGAAGTTGATCAGACGGGGCAAATCATCGAAATTGCAAAAGAAACGGCTATTTCTATCTACGATGAAGCCAACACCAAGAACATGGAGCGTGAGATGCAATTTGCGCTTGATAAACATGCAGGGCAATCGCTAAATAGGAATCGGCTTAGAAATATGGTTGATTTGGCAAGTTCTGACCCTGATGTGGCTGTCCTGCAGGGTGGTCTAGATCACGACGATATGTTGCTGGGTGTGCAGAATGGAGTGGTTGATCTCCGAACAGGTGAATTCAGACCAACGGTACGTGAAGACCTTATAACCATTAGGAGTGGTGCATCGTATGACGAGAGTGCGCGTTGTCCATTATTTGAGGCATTCCTTCGGCGAGTAATGGGGGGCGATGAGGAAATGGCTCTATTCATGCAGAGGCTCGTTGGGTATTCCTTGACTGGGCGGACAAACGAACACAGCTTTGCCTTTTTGTATGGCGTGGGCTCAAATGGGAAATCCACATTCCTTGATGTGCTGATGAGGCTCTTGGGCGATTATGCAGCCCAAGCGCAACCCGAAACGTTCATGGCGCGTCGTTCTGGTGGCTCTGCCACAGGTGACCTGGCTCGGCTAGTTGGTAAACGGGTTGTGGTTAGCAACGAAGTGCGTGAAGGTGGGTGTCTGGAAGAAAACCTGGTAAAGCAGCTCGTGGGTGGTGATGTAGTGACTGCACGCCACCTGTACGGAAGTGATTTTGAATTCCACCCCAAGCTCAAGCTTTTTATTGCAGGGAATCACCAGCCGGTTATCAAGGGCGATGATATGGGTATCTGGCGGAGGGTCATGTTGATTCCGTTTACCCAGACCATACCTGAACCAGAGCGGGACAAACAGCTGGGTTTTAAGCTTGTAGCTGAGCTGTCCGGAATCCTGAATTGGGCCATCACCGGTTGTCTTGCATGGCAACGCGAAGAACTGAAGCCACCTGCTGCAATCGTGAAGGCGACAAAGCGTTATCGTGAGGAAATGGATTTGTTCCAGCACTGGATTGACGAAGAGTGTTGTCCTGAAACGGGGGTAGTTGTTTCGTCTAAATCGTTATACGACAACTACCGCAAGTGGTGCGAAGAGGGGGCCATCAAGCCCCTCGCTAATCCGACTTGGTGTAGAAAGATGGAAAGCCGTGGGTTTGCCAGAATGCACAAAAAAACTGGCAACGTTTTCGTTGGTCTTGATTTCAAATCAAGGGGCAGCCCTGCACTTGCACTGGTGGCATAGCCAAGGGGTGTGGTGAAGGCAGTGAAGGCGGCAAACCCCTTTTAAAGACTCTTTCTCTTAAGTATTGCTAATAAACAATGTTACAAAAATGAGAAAAAGCCTTCACAGCCTTCACCAACAACCCCCTTGATTCTTTTAATTCACCAGTGAAGGAAAGACTGGGTAACATTGTCTCAGTGAACGGTGCATAAGAAATTCCCCAATACGTCCTAAGCACCCTCGCCACCGACAACTCATTCCAGTCGGTCGTGTAGTTCGGCGATCTTTTTCTCCTGGCGCATCGTCCAATCATGACCCAGACCCCGATGTGATCCCCTCACTCGTTTTTACGATACAGACCGAAAGAATTGATGTAACATCTATTCATTATCTATTCTACCTACTGGCGAAATTATCTCAAAATGGCTGCATCTGACACTGTTACTCAAATCCTAAGAGAAGGCCCACAGCCATCCAGAGTGCTGTACGAGCGGCTTGGCGTTAGTCAGCCGACGCTTTCTAGGTTAATCAACCAGATCGGAGAATCCATTCTCAAATTTGGCAAAGCACGCCAAACGCAATACGCACTTCGGCGCAAACTTGGCTCGCACACCACATTCCCGCTTTATCGCGTCAATGTCTCTGGTAATTTGGAACAATGGGGATTACTCCATCCGATCATGCCGGAAGGCTATCTGGTCGAAACATGGGCAACTCAACTTCATGAAGCGAGATCCAATGTCCATCCGGGACTGCCTTGGTACCTGCAAGACATGCGGCCACAGGGATTTCTGGGCCGTTCTTTTGCGCGATTTCATGGCCCGCTGTTGGGGCTGCCCACCGACCCTAATCGTTGGAGTGATGACCAAACCCTACTTGCGTTGGCTAACACCGGATATGACTCGCCGGGCAATCTGCTGGTCGGCGAAGAATCCGCTTCTCATTTCCAGACCAACGCCTTTTTTTCCAAGCCGGATGGGGCGGTGTTGCCTGTTCCGACAGAGCGGCGATTGCAAGCGTATCCAGAGTTTGCTCGTCTAGCGTTGTCTGGAGAAGTGGTTGGCTCTTCAGCTGGCGGCGAGCAGCCAAAGTTCAACATAGAAATTCTGCGTAATGACCAGCCCGTTCACGTCATGGTGAAATTTACCGCCCCGCAAGATAACGCCGCGACGCGACGCTGGCGCAGCCTGCTGATCTGCGAACATGTCGCCTTCCAGGTGTTGAGTGACTTGTTCTCTTGCAGTGCAAGCGAATTGCTGACTGCTGACATGGACGGTGTTGTTCAACTCTTTTTGGAAGTGTCACGTTTTGACCGTGTTGGCGACCGTGGCAGACTAGGCATTGTGTCGCTCAAAGCGCTCGATGATGAATTCGCCGGACTCGCCACCGATTGGCCAAAAATCGCGGTTGCGCTCGTGCAGTCAGGCAAATTGAGAGATGCCGTGTATCAGCAAGTACAAAAGCTATACGCATTTGGCGTACTGATCGGGAATGGCGATATGCACCCCGGTAATCTTTCTTTTTTTGTGGACGATGTAACAAATCCGGAACCTGTATACACGCTTGCCCCAGTGTATGACATGCTGCCCATGTCATTGGCACCACGCCCCTCTGGGCAGATTCCCGATGCGTTGCCGATGCCCAAGATAGGCGTCAATCCGCTATTGGACGTTTGGAAAGAAATGTTGCCGCTGGCGATTCATTACTGGCGCCAAGTAGCCGGGCATCCCGGTGTGGCAGAAGATGTGAAACAAATGGCGCAGAACCAAGCAAAGATACTGTCCCTCCCCTTAAACTGAGCTTCCACGGCGCGGGGTTTTCGCTGCTGTGAGTAGCCGCGGCCTTTAATGCTAAAC
>CAIZNF010000054.1 GCA_903934275.1 uncultured Nitrosomonadales bacterium | reverse complement strand
GTCGCCGAAAAAGCCATACAAAAATTAAACGCCGACCTGGACGCAACCTTGTGTGCTATCCCTGATCTGTTGTTCGAGCTGGATCAGGATGGGAAATACCTCAATATATGGGCTCACGATCCGGAATTGCTGGCCGCGCAAAAGGAATCCCTGCTAGGACATAGCGTCAGCGAAATGCTCCCGCCAGAAGCGGCTGCAATCGTTATGTCCGCACTGCAAGAGGCCGCAGCACAGGGTTATTCGCACGGGCAGGTTATCCGCCTCGATCTTCCGCAAGGGGAAATTTGGTTCGAACTGTCCACTTCGCTCAAAGCATTGCAGGGCGATTTCGACAAGCATTTTATTATGCTATCCCGTGATATCACCGTGCGCAAGCAGGCGGAGAATGCCTTGCGTGAAAGCGAGGCACGCCTCGCGACGGCGCAGCGTATTGCCCACATTGGCAATTGGGAGCTGGATCTGGTCAACAACAATCTTTTGTGGTCAGAGGAGATTTACCGCATTTTCGAAATCGATCCAAATGAATTTGCCGCTTCCTCTGAGGTTTTCCTCGCAGCAATTCACCCGGATGACCGGGAGGCGGTGAACAGAGCCTATCTGGGCTCACTGGCAAACAGGTCTCCCTATGTAATCGAGCATCGGCTGTTGTTTCCAGACGGCCGCATCAAGCATGTGCACGAGAGCTGTGAAAACGTGTTCGACCAGAATGGCAAGGCACTACGCTCTATAGGCACGGTACAGGATATCACCGCACGCAAGCGGGCAGAGGAAGCAATCCGCCACCTGGCGTTTTATGACTCGCTGACAAAATTACCCAACCGCCGCATGCTCCTTTTCAGCTTCGAAAAAGCATTGACTGCTTCCGCACGGCACAATAGCTTTGGTGCGGTGCTATTTATCGACTTGGATCGTTTCAAGCTGCTTAACGATACACTCGGGCACGACTACGGCGACTTGTTGTTGATCGAGGTGGCTGTCCGGGCCAAAGCCTGTGTGCGTGAGGTGGACACGGTGGCAAGATTGGGCGGAGACGAGTTCGTCGTACTGATGGAAAATATCAGCGACGATCAAAATGAGGCTTCGCTCAAAGCAGGGCTGGTTGCCGAGAAAATCCGCGAATCGTTGGCGCGCCCCTACGATCTCAATGGGCATGAGCATCACAGTTCACCCAGCATTGGTGCCACCTTGTTTCGCGGAAATGAAGTGGCTGTGGATGAGTTGATTCATCAGGCTGACATGGCGATGTATCAGGCCAAGGATTCCGGACGCAATGCGGTGCGTTTCTTTGATCCTGTCATGCAAGACAATGTGGCAACACGCGCCGCATTAGTGGGTGACTTGAGCAGCGCCATTGCGCATCAGCAATTGCATCTGCATTACCAGTTGCAGGTGGATAACGACAATCACCCGGTGGGCGCGGAGGCACTATTGCGCTGGATACATCCGCAACGCGGCATAGTGATGCCGGAACACTTCCTTCCGATTGCCGAGGAAAGCACGCTGGCTCTTGATGTTGGTGATTGGGTGCTGGAAGCCGCCTGCCGACAACTTGCCTTGTGGAGTGAAAATGAAAAAATGTGCAATTTGGCTCTAACTGTAAATGTCAGTGCCAAACAATTTGCCACACCGGATTTTGTGAGCAAAGTGGCCGCTACTCTGCAAGCGCACCAGATAAATCCGGCACGCCTGAAACTGGAATTGACCGAAGGAATGGTGCTGGATAACCTGCATAGTGCGGTAGGAAAGATGCATGACTTGAAAGCGCTTGGCATCCTCTTGTCGATGGGCGATTTCGGCATCCGCTACTCATCGCTATCCAACCTGAAGCTATTGCCGCTCGACCAGCTCAAGCTGGGCAGGAGTTTTGTGCGCGATGTCGCGAGCGATGGCACTGTCGCACTGCTGGTTCAGAGCATCATCGATATGTCGAGCAGATGCCGTATCGCCGTAATCGCCGAAGGGGTGGAAGACGAAGCGCAACTGGCTTTGCTCAAGGATCATGATTGCGTGACCTATCAAGGTTTCCTGTTTGGCAAAGCTTTATCCAGTGAAAACTTTGAGCAGTTATTGAGTTGAAATTGAACTTCCACTTTGGGACGAGAGGAATAAATGCAGCAGGCGGAAT
>CAIZNF010000053.1 GCA_903934275.1 uncultured Nitrosomonadales bacterium | reverse complement strand
ATCAAGAGTTGTGGGGTACATGCCAAAAATTCAGGGAGTAAGTTTTTAAAAAACAGGGGTTTTCTGACAGGCACTAGCTATGCCAGCTCTACAACGCACACCGTCGGGCATATTGAGGGATTTATCGGTGAAGCTGTAGACGATTATTGAATGTTTTCTTGTGAGAGTGAAATCCAAATGAGCGAAACCCCATCGCCACCCCAACCTTCTTCTGAGTTTATCGACAAGCTCACCACGAACGGATTTGTAATCTATTTATGGGTCGTCTCTATAACGGCCTATTCGACCTCCACCGCGCCTACGGCAAGGATGCGATAAAATTGCGCCATGCAAATAAAATTTATTTCTCCCACCGCAGGCAATTCCCCCGGCCTGTTACGCAAAACGGTAGCAGTCATCACGATGGTTGTGCTGGCCGGCGTGGTGCTGATGTTTTCGGCAATTCTGCTGGCGGTCATTCTGATTATCGTCGTGTTTGGCGGTACTTATCTGTGGTGGAAAACGCGCGCGCTGCGCAAGCTGATGAAGGAGCAGATGCAAGGTTTTCCTCCGCAAGGCGCGGCCATGCGGAGCGATGCCTTTGTCGGCGAAGTGTTCGAAGGTGAGGTGATCGAGGGTGAAGCGATCCTTGTGGATGAATCTTCGGCCAAAGAGATCAGCATCGTCCTTGACCGGGCCGGGCATCCATCACGCTAGCCGTCGGCAGGCCCGGGCAAATCCTCGAAGTAAAGAGCCAGCGCCTCTTCCAGGCTCGCTATGGCTTCCTGTTCAGTCGCACCGCGACAGGTCAACCCAAGATCGGGACACCGCGCGACAAAAACACCGCCCTCCTTGGCGATCACGTAGTTCGAATTTCGCTTGCGTTTTGCAGGTTTCATGGTGGTAAAAGTGTTGTTGTTTTGACGATTGTAATTTAAAAAGACCAAGATGGTTGGGCGGTTCCATCTGTCCCGCCCTTTCCGGCCACGCTATAATCCGGCGACTCTTTTTGCATCCTGTTCACGGGGGCTTCGCCATGTCATTCAGCACTGCGCCACACAATCTGTTCAATACCCGCCAGTCCTTTACCCTCGCCAACGGCAAGCAGGGTACGCTGTATTCGCTGCCCGCGCTGGAAGCCGCCGCAGTTGGGAATATTTCGCGCCTGCCAGTGTCGATCCGTATCGTGCTGGAAGCGGTGCTGCGCAATTATGACGGCAAGAAAATCTCCGAGGCGCATGTGCGCCAGCTCGCCAACTGGCAGCCGAATGCACCGCGCACCGAGGAGATTCCGTTCGTGGTGGCGCGCATCGTGTTGCAGGATTTTACCGGCGTGCCGCTGCTCGCCGACCTCGCCGCGATGCGCGATGCCGTCGCAAAGATGGGCAAAGACCCGAAGATCACCGAGCCGCTGGTTCCGGTGAATCTGGTGGTGGATCACTCGGTGCAGGTAGATTATTACAACCGCCCGGATGCGCTGAAGCTCAACATGGAAATGGAATTCGAGCGCAACGCCGAGCGCTACAAGTTCATGAAATGGGGCATGCAGGCGTTCGATACGTTCAAGGTCGTGCCGCCCGGCATCGGCATCGTGCATCAGGTCAATCTCGAATATCTGGCGCGCGGTGTGCTGAAAAAAGATGGTGTGTATTATCCCGATACACTGGTCGGTACCGACAGCCACACCACGATGATCAACGGCATCGGCGTGGTCGGCTGGGGTGTCGGCGGCATCGAGGCGGAAGCCGGGATGCTCGGTCAGCCGGTGTATTTTCTCACGCCGGATGTGGTTGGCGTGCATCTCAATGGCAAGCTGCGCGAGGGTGTCACCGCCACGGATTTAGTGCTGACGGTCACCGAACTGTTGCGCAAACAAAAAGTGGTCGGTAAGTTTGTCGAGTTCTTCGGTGCGGGCACGGCGGCGCTGACTCTGCCGGATCGCGCCACTATCGCCAACATGGCACCGGAATACGGCGCGACGATGGGCTTTTTCCCGGTAGACGATGTGACGGTGGACTACATGCGCAACACCGGGCGCACGGATGAGGAAGTCGATGCGCTCTCGGCTTATTTCAAGGCGCAGAATTTGTATGGTATTCCGCAGGTGGGCAGCATCGATTACAGCAGCGTGGTGGAACTGGATTTGAATAGCATCGAACCGTCGCTGGCCGGGCCGAAGCGCCCGCAGGATCGCGTCGCGTTGTCGAATATGAGGGCAACCTTCAATACCCTATTCAGTAAATCGGTCGCGGAAAACGGCTTCAATAAGACTGCCGCAGAATTGGGCAAGCGTTACCCTGTCGGCAAGGACGATATCAGCATCGGCCATGGCGATGTGCTGATCGCCGCGATCACTTCTTGCACCAACACTTCCAATCCCGGCGTGCTGCTGGCGGCGGGCCTGCTGGCGAAGAAGGCGGTCGAGAAAGGGCTGCGCGTCAGGCCGTATATCAAGACCTCGCTCGCGCCCGGCTCGCGCGTCGTGACCGAATACCTGACCAATGTCGGACTGCTGGAGCCACTGGCACAACTGGGTTTCAGTCTCGCGGCCTATGGTTGCACCACCTGTATCGGCAATTCCGGTCCGCTGGATGCCAGTATCGAGGAGGCCATCGCCGCCAACGATTTGATCGCGGCGGCGGTGCTGTCCGGTAATCGCAACTTCGAGGCGCGCGTCCACGCCAGCATCAAGGCCAACTATCTGGCTTCACCGCCGCTGGTGGTGGCTTACGCCATCGCGGGTAGGATGAATATCGATCTCGACAGCGAGCCGCTCGGCACCGGCACAGACGGCCAGCCGGTGTACCTGAAAGACATCTGGCCGAGCAGCGCAGAGATTCAGGCTGTGATGAAATTCGCCGCCAATCCCGAGATGTACCGCAGGCTATATTCCGATCTGACTCGCGACCTGCCGCTATGGAATGCGATTTCATCCAGCACCGGTAACCAGTACCAGTGGGACGATTCGACTTACATCGCGCGCCCGCCGTTCTTCGATGCATTTAATCTCAACCCCAATACTCACCCCCTCCCCAACCCTCCCCCGCAGAGAACCCCTCTCCTCAATCCTCTCCCGCAAGCGGGCGAGGAGGCGAACGAGAAAGGCAATATTCAATCCTTGGGAGAGGGGGCAAACGGCTCGCTGCGCGAGCCTCAAACCCTTATTTGCGGCGCGAAAGCACTGGCGATATTCGGCGATTCGGTGACTACCGACCACATCAGCCCGGCGGGCAGCTTCAAGCCCACCACGCCCGCAGGAAAATATCTGCAAAGTCACGGTGTGGCGGTGGCGGATTTCAACAGCTACGGTGCGCGGCGCGGCAACCACGATGTGATGATGCGCGGTACTTTTGCCAACGTGCGCATCAAGAACCTGATGCTGCCCGCCAAGGCAGACGGTAGCCACACCGAGGGCGGCTATACGCTATACAACGGCGAACAGGTGGCGATCTACGATGCGGCGATGAAATATATCGCGGACGGCACGCCGACGCTGATCTTTGCCGGGGAAGAATATGGCACCGGGTCCAGCCGTGACTGGGCGGCGAAAGGCACGCAACTGCTCGGTGTGAAAGCGGTCATCGCGAAATCCTACGAGCGCATCCACCGCAGCAACCTGGTCGGCATGGGCGTGCTGCCGTTGCAATTCAAGGGCGACATCAATGTAGCCGCGCTGCATCTGACTGGCGAGGAAACTTTTGACATCGGCGGCATCGACGAGAACCTGAAACCGCAGCAGGATGTGACGCTCATCATCACGCGCCGTGACGGCAACACACAGCAAGTGCCGCTGCTATTGCGCATCGACACGCCGATCGAGGCGGACTATTACCGCCACGGCGGGATACTGCCGTATGTGCTGAGAGAGTTGGTAGCGCAATAATTCGTATCTACGTAGCGCGCCCGTCCGCTTTGATAAGTGAAAGCGAGTTCCGTGCTTTCGCGTTGCATGGTTTGCGCGATGCCATAATTCCATTTTCATTTTAAAGAGACAATGATCCGTAGATCGGGCTATGCCCGACAGCTTGGTCCGGCGGGCATGGTCCGCCCCACAAAAATACACTCTTAATTTAGAAGTGGAATAAGCAATCGAGTGGGGGGAGGGGGGGCATGCAGATAATCAAAATACGTTTATTGGCCAGAAATCTTACATTGTTACTCGTAAAATTGT
>CAIZNF010000052.1 GCA_903934275.1 uncultured Nitrosomonadales bacterium | reverse complement strand
TACACATCTTTTTTTGAAAAATATTCAACTCAACTCCGACATGACTTTATCCTTGATCTTTTCAAAAGGCCCCATGGCGACCATAGAACCACGATGCATCAGGATCACGCTATCCGCCATGCGCATATGTGCCGGGCGGTGAGTAACCATAATGACGGTGGAGCGCCCGCGTAACCATTCGATACAACGCACTAACGCCTCTTCCCCGGACTGATCCATGCCGGTACCCGGCTCGTCGAGCAACACGATATCGGCCGGTTTGAGCATGGCGCGTGCGAGCGAAAGACGCTGGCGAAAACCGTGCGGCAGCTGTGACGAGCGGCTGCCGGAAATGCGCGTATTGAATCCCTGCGGTAGCGCCGCGATGTCTTCGGTAAGCCCGGCCATTTCTACCGCCCAATTCATCTCCGCATCGGATGCGGTCGGATGTGACAGGCGCAAATTTTGCGCCACCGTGCCGTAAAACAGCTCGCATTGCTGCGGCATATAACTGATTCTGGCGCGTAGATCGGCGGCGGTAAGCTGGCGTATATCCACGTTGTTGATGCGGATGGTTCCGGCTTGCGGAATATAAATGCGCTCGATCAGTTTGAGCAAGGTGGACTTGCCCGAACCATTGCCCCCGGCAATAGCAACAACCTGCCCAGGCACCACTGAAAATGACACGCCCAGCAGGACGGGGTCGGCATCATTGGCGTAACGGAAAGAAACCCGCGCAAAACTGAGCGTACCGCCCATAGCGGTGCCGATAGTTTGAAACACCCCAATTTCCGATTCACCCCTGATGCGCATCAGATTCTCTACTTGGCGGAGACTGGAACGAATATGCACCACCGAGGTTGCCGCCAGAAATATATTCTGCATCGGGCCGGTGACGCGCCACAGGATCATCATGGTCGCCATCATGGTGCCGCCGCTAATGTCACCGCGTATCGTGAGATAAGCGGACAACGCCAATGCCATGAGGCCGGTAGCCGAACCCAGTATCTGTGACATGCTATTGATGCGGGCGTGCAATTGATTATTTTTGAAATTGGCCATGACCGATTTACCGCTCAATTCCCGGAACCGGCTTACCCAGGATTGATCCGCACCCACCGAGCGAATCGAATGCATATCGGTCAAAGTCTCGCTCAAAAATTCCCAGCGGGCGGTGGACAGCATTCCGGATTTTGCCACCGATATTTCGCCGGATTTTCGCGTAAAAAACCACAGCAGGAAAAAGAACAGCACCGATGCCAATATCACCAGCAACACCCAGGGATTGATAACTGCAATAGCCAGCAACAACACCAAGGTCGATGGCAATTCAAAGATCAACAATGCGGCCGGACCCAGAAAAAAATCGCGCAAACTTTCCAGATTTTTAAAACGCCCCACCTGATTGCTGACCGTGGCCCCATCGGTAGATGAAGTCGGCAAATTGATGATGCGCTGGAACAGGGTGTTTCCCAGAATATATTCAAAGCGACCGCCAACAAAAGCCATGATCTGACTCTTGAGATTGCGCAACAAACCATCGACAACAATTGCAACAACCACCCCGGCCATCAAAAAAGCGCCCATCACAATATCGCCGGACGGCAACACCAGATCGTAGATCGATCTCACAAACATGGGCGCTGCCAGAGCGAGCAACGCTCCCGCTATCGTGAGAACAAACGCCAGAAAAATGTGATTGCGGAAACGCAACAATAACGCACCGATCCAGCTTGATTCGGAGCGTCGCTGCTTGACCGGAACATCCGTTTTCTGGAACAGGTAGATTTCTCCCATCTCGGCGGTAGGCACCATTTCTGTTTCGGCACGCAAAATACTGTCAAACACCCATAGATTCCCGTTGGGCAACTGTTTCAGCACCACCATTGCCGCCTTGGCGGGCGGCACAAAAAGGCAGGGCATCAAACGATGATCCAAACGCGCCAGATGGCCGTCAAGGTGTTTGGGGAAAAGCTCCAGGCTGGCCATGATCGCGCACAGCACGGTGATATCCATGCGCTTCACCAAATGCGGCATGGCATCGGCCAGTTCCCGTGGCTGCCCCTGCCATTCAACCGCATGCAAAAGCGGCAGCAAACATATCGACAGATCGGATTCCTCATCAAATTGGCGGCGAATGACAGCGGAAAGATCTTCAACAGATGCGGGGCGTTGCGGCAAGTTGAGAATATCTGCCCGCTCCGATGCGGCGACCGCCGCATCGGAGCGGGTTTCGATAACACCTTCATGCAGACGGCCGTCAACCAGCGAATAGGTTTTATCGGCAAGTTTGAGTAGCGAAGGCCGGTGGGTCACCAGCACCAAACAGCATGTTCCTTTCAACTCCGCAAAATAGTCGCGTAGCAACTGATCCAGG
>CAIZNF010000051.1 GCA_903934275.1 uncultured Nitrosomonadales bacterium | reverse complement strand
GGGTACATATCCGCAACCGACTGAAAATCTGCGTTAATCTGCGTAATCTGCGGATGAAGCTGTCGTTTTTAGGTTTATTTTATGTTGTTTCACGTTAACGAAAAAACCCGCCTTGCGGCGGGTTTTTTCATACAAGACTAAAACAACTCTTGCTAATGCGCGACTGAAACGTAGTCGGTTTCCAAGCTCGGATAACGGACATGATCCACCAGATCCTGAACTTCCTTGCTTGGCGCAGCGGAAATCATGGAGCCGATGAACACACCGATGAAACCGGCCGGAATGCCGAAGATACCGGCTGAGATCGGATTAATATCCCACCACAACGGCGCTTTGATGCCGAAGAACGGATAGGTCATGTACATGTAGTACATGCAAATACCGAGACCACCCAACATGCCGAGAATCGCGCCCAGCTTGTTGGCACGCCGCCAGAATACACCACACACCAGTGCCGGGAAGAAGCTTGATGCAGCCAATGAGAAAGCCGCACCGACCAGGAACAGGATGTCGCCCGGCTTGAGCGAGGTGACGTAAGCCGCGCAAATGGCCACTGCCACCAGCAATCCCTTGGATACCGCCAAACGGCGGGTCGTCGAGGCGTGCGGGTCGATCATCTTGTAATAGATATCGTGCGACATGGCGTTGGCAATGGTCAGCAGCAAACCATCAGCCGTGGACAGCGCAGCGGCCAAGCCGCCCGCTGCCACCAGACCGGTGATCACGTAAGGCAGTCCGGCAATTTCCGGTGTCGCCAGCACAATCAGGTCGCCGCCGATGACGATCTCGGCCAATTGCACGATGCCATCGCCGTTGATGTCGGAGATATTCATCAGCGTCTTGTCCACCGTCGCCCATGCACTCACCCAAGCCGGCAGTTCGGAGAACTTACTGCCGACCAGAATGGTGTACACGTCGAATTTCGCCAACACCGCCAAACATGGCGCGGTGAAGTACAGCAGGAAAATAAAGAACAGCGACCAGAACACCGACTTGCGCGCATCCTTCACCGAAGGCGTGGTGTAGTAGCGCATCAGGATGTGCGGCAACGCGGCAGTACCCACCATCAGACAGAGAATCAAGGCGAGGAAATTCTTGCGGGCGATGTCGCTCGCTTTCTCGTCCTTGCCTTGGAACGGTGTGGCGTGTGCCTTGATTGGCGCTGCCCTGGCACTGATACCCTTGTCCTTGGTCCATTGCTCCTTGGCTTTAGCCGCATCAACCGGGAAGTCCTTGACAGCCTTCTCCGCAGCTTCGGTCGCTTTGACATCAGGTGCTGCAGCGGTCTTCAGCACAGCCACTTTGTCTTCCAGCTTCTTTTTTTCCTCGGCAAGGAAACCGGCACCGCCCGTCTCCAAAGCTTTCAGCTTGGCATCCGCAGCCGCAGAGCGATCACGGAATATCTGCCGCACCGATTCTTCCCGTGCGCCATCCGGTGTGGCTTTATCGTTCAAAACCTTTTCGCGGTCAGTCACTTTTTGCAAGGCATAGCCATAAGCCACCTGCGGCACCGGGCCGAAGCCATGATGTATGGACAACCACACCACCGGAATCATGTAAGCAACAATCAGAATAATGTACTGAGCCACCTGAGTCCAGGTCACGGCCTTCATGCCGCCGAGGAAGGAACACACCATGATGCCCGCAAGACCGACGAATACACCGACCTGGAACTCCAAGCCGGTAAAACGACTGGTGATCAGCCCGACACCATAGATCTGCGCGATCACATAGGTGAAAGAGCAGACAATGGCAGCAAACACACCGATCATCCGGGGGATGTTACCGCCGAAACGGGCACCGAGAAAGTCGGGGATAGTGTACTGACCGAACTTGCGCAGGTAGGGCGCAAGAAACAGCGCCACCAGGCAATAGCCACCAGTCCAACCGAGCACAAAGGCCAGTCCGTCATAGCCCGACAGGTAGAGAGTGCCGGCCATACCGATGAAACTGGCGGCCGACATCCAATCTGCACCGGTCGCCATGCCGTTGAAGAATGCAGGCACGCGCCGCCCCGCCACATAATACTCAGACACCTCTGCCGTCTTCGACATAAAACCGATGCCCGCGTAAAGCAGGATGGTGAAGCCCAGGAAAATGTAACCAAGTATTTTGTTTGGCACCCCCATTTGTTCGAGGATAGCGACAAAGATGACGAATCCGACAAAACCGCCCGTGTAGAAGCTGTAGTATTTTGTGAGCTGCTTGGTAAAAGCAGCAGTAGATTGGCTGGCCATTATTCTTCCTCCCCTTCATGAACGCCGTATTCCTGGTCCAGATTATTCATGTAATGAGCGTAGTACCAGATAATGGCAACATAGATAGCCAACGACCCTTGTGCGCTCATGTAGAAGCCTAAAGGGAAGCCAACAATGGTAATGCCGTTGAGTTCGCGGGCGAAATAGCCCATGACAAAGGTCACCAGAAACCATAACGCCAGCAACACGCCGGTGACTTTCAGGTTTCGGTTCCAGTATTCGTGATGTTTTTGAGTAAGTTGCATAATTCCCCCTGAGATTTGACCGAGAACGTGTTTTAAAAGTTATTGCGCGTCCGAATTGCGACGTTGCTCGGTGCTCGAAATCCTCATGTACTCAAAAGTACATTCCGGTTCCTGCGCTCCGTGCGCCTTGCACTTCGGCCTGCTCGCTACACTTTTAAAACACGTTCTG
>CAIZNF010000050.1 GCA_903934275.1 uncultured Nitrosomonadales bacterium | reverse complement strand
CCCTACAAAACCCGTTTTAAATTTGTTAACATGCGCGACACTGTCGTATCGTTTCTTGGTTGGCTCGCCGTAACGCCGTCTGATTCCCTTTGGGAAAGTGACGGGTCTGACGGCCAGCGTGTAGCTGACCTGATTCGAATGCGACGGAATGTACCGTATCAAAGCGCTGCCAGCGTGCAGGTCAGCAGGTCCTATGAGGTGCGAAGCTCCAACCGTTCACGGCAAATCAGTCGCCAATTCGGGTTATCGGGAGCTTTCATACGCGTGAATCCCATTACGGGGTTTGGCGTAGACATCATCCTATCTGCCTTCCTTCGCGAGTTCCGGTCGTGCCTTCTTTAATTTTAATTAACGGGAGGTTTCAATGTTTACACGTATGTTAGGGGCGCTGCTATGCGCACTGCTGGCTTTTCCTTGCGCTTCAATGGCCAAAGACAGGAGCGGTGAAGTCGAAATTGCCGTGACTATCGCCGCTCCGGACGACAGCAAGGATGTAAGAGTCTGGATTCCTTATCCTGTCTCGAATAGCACGCAGGACATATCCAATGTCAAGGTAAGCGGGAATTTCTCGCAAAGCGGCATTTACGGCGAAAAAGAAACGGGCAACCTCGCCCTGTACGCCGAATGGGAAAAACCCACAAAAGAACGTGCGATCACACTGACCTTTATTGCCACGGCTAAAGAATTGGTAAAAAAGGATTTCCCGGCAGTGGAACCCGCCATTCCTGTTGAGATACAGGAGTACCTCAAAAGCTCCAAGTTCATTCCAACGGATGGCAAAGTCAAAGAAGTGGCGCTCAGCGTAACCAATAACAAACAGAAAATTAGCGAAAAAGCTCGGGCTGTTTACCAGTGGGTGGTTGAAAATACCGTGAGAAACCCTGATACCAAGGGATGTGGCACCGGTGAAGTTGAGATACAGATTACAAAGAGAAGCGGGAAGTGTGCTGATATAAGTTCGGTCTTTGTTTCAATTGCCAGAGCGGCCGGTGTACCGGCACGGGAGGTGTTCGGTCTCAGGCTGGGCAAAAAGGATGATGAGGACATGACCGGCGGGCATCACTGCTGGGTCGAGTTTTACGTGCCCGGTTATGGCTGGGTTCCGGCGGATCCAGCCGATGTCAGAAAGATCATGTTGGTTGACAAACTTGACCTCAAGGGCGCTCAAGACACAATAGGCTATTATTTTGGCGGTGTCGATCAATACAGAATTGCATTGGCTAGAGGCGGGAGAGGCTACTACCTGAACCCGCGCCAGAACGATGGCCCGTTGAACTATTTCATGTATCCCTATGCCGAAGTAAACGGAAAGTCCCTTGAATGGCTGGCGGCTCAGACCGACCTGAAATACAAGGTCAAGTTTAAGGCGCATTGAGTGGGCGCTGTAGAGAGTGGCTATCAAATTTTGGGTAAATTTTTAAAATGGGATTAATTATGAAAAAAATTGTATTTGGTGCAACATTGTTTGTTTCAATTGTGTGCGCGCAGGTAGCTATGGCTGCAGGAGCTATTACTATTGCTGGCGATCCCTGCACTGTGCCTTTAGCTAAAAAGTTGGGTGAGGCATTTACCAAGAAGACTGGAAAAAATGTGGAGATTGACGGGGCAGCCTGTGCTTCAGGCATATACAAGGCCAGCCAGGGCATGGTAGATATTGGCGTGAGCACACATGAAGTATCGCTTGCCTATCTTCCAGCAGGAACCGTCAATACCGTTATTGCCAGAGCCCCAACGGTCGTGGTAGTCCACAAAAGTAATCCGGTAACCGACTTGAAATTGCAGCAACTTAAGGACATTCTTTCCGGCAAGATAAAGAATTGGAAGGAGGTTGGCGGCAGCGACGTGGAAATACAAAATGTCCTCTTGCAGCCTTGCACAACCACAATTTTTGCCAAGAGATCGGCTCCGTTTGGCAAAGATATAAAAAGACTGGCACCGGAAAAACCGGGGAACCCCGTGGAAGGAACCAATAAACTGGTTGAGGGAAATGAAGGTGCTATGGGACTTCAAATTTACGGCTACGAAGGTGCTAATGTCAAAGTGCTAACTATAGATGGGTTGCTGCCGGAGGCGAAAACCTTTCCTTCAAAATATGACTTCTATCAGGACTACAATGTTGTTACAAGAGATGGCGCAAACAGTGATATAAAGGCATTTGTTGACTTTGCCCTAAGCACGGAGGGGCAGGAAATAGTAATATCATTGAAACATATAGGCGTAAGGAAATAGGGTTGGGCAATTCTTCTCTATTGCATTGATGGTCTGTTTTTGGTGGAATGACAGCTCCGTTGTGTAGCGGAGGGTAATTCATAAAACAGAGCTTGGATATCATGATATTTTAATCATTTGTGAGGATATAGTTATGCTGAAAAAGTGGCGCGGTATTAGTGGTTTGTTCTCCATGTTGGGAGTGGCATTGTTTTTTTTGGCCAAGAGTGCTACCTGTATGGCTCAAGTGACAGACATCTCGTCGACCGAGCTGATGCAGCGTATCAAGGCTAACCACCCAAGCCTTATATTAGATGTGCGTACTCCGGAAGAGTATGCAGAAGGTCATATACCAGGTGCAATCAATATTCCTCACGACAAGCTAAGCGCTCGCCTTGTTGAGATTAACTCGCATAAGGACAAAGACATAGTGCTGTATTGCAGAAGCGGCAGGCGTGTGGGTATCGCTACGGATACTTTGCAAGCGGCAGGTTTTAGCAAATTGCTGCATCTGGATGGTGATATGAACGGTTGGCTCAGCAAAGGTAATTTGCCGATAAAGAAATAACAGGTCAGGCTCGCTGATTATTCGGGTGGCACGGGCTAAAAGCCTGCCCGGCCATT
>CAIZNF010000049.1 GCA_903934275.1 uncultured Nitrosomonadales bacterium | reverse complement strand
GTGCCATCGGGGCTTGATGTCAAATCAGGCTTACCTGCCATTGTCGAACCCTGTGCGCCACCTTGCTGCTTGGTTTCCGCCGACGGCTCCTTCCCTTGCCCATTATTGGCTGAATCTTGCTTATCTATGCCCTTTTTTTCAGAGCGTTGCAACTGTTCTTTTTGTTGCTTCATCTTTGGTTCATGCGCTCCTGTTGCGGCATTCAGGATGAATGCGGGGATGGGCACAAACTGCATTACTCCAGTGGCGTTGACTTGCACTGTCTGGCCGGGCATGGTCACCAGTGTACGCATTACGCCACCGGGATCTTTCGCTGTGACGGTGTGGCTTCCTTCTATGGTGTGGTTGAGAGTTATGCCGTTGCCAGAAGTGAAATTGAGCACATTGCCGGAGCCTCGGATTCCGATGGTCGCACCGGGAGTTTTCATCACAAATTTGTCTTTGTTAAAGGCCGCTATCGCGCCGGTGAATGCCCTGAATGTGCCATTCACAAGGGATAATACACTGGTGCTGGATGCGTCGGCTTTGCCGCTGAATTGGTACTGGTCTATACGCAATGCGGTATCGGCACGCACCGCGATGAAAGCTCCATCGCTCATGCGCAATTGCGCTACGCCGTCTTTGCCGGATACGATGGTTTCACCCGCTTCAACTTCACTGCCTTTTTCCGCTTTGCGCTCGCCCGATGCACTTGCCACCCGCACGTCGCCCATCACAAAATTAAATTTACCCGCAGCCGCAACGCCCTCTGAAATTGGAAGTATCGCAAACAATATGCAAAGCGCAAATCGGTTTAATAAAGTGGATTTCATGTGATTCTCCTAAGCCGGGCGAGTCAGAACAAAAAAAGGAAAGCTGTCTTTCCGTTGGGCGCAGCCAAGATACCCCAGATACAATGAAATGGCATCTGGGATTCTTCCGGTCATAACCGATCTGCGGATCTACGTGCGTTCCGATTATATCAACCCTTTTTCCGCAAACGAAAGCACCCGCCCACCCGCGACCACGAAGTGATCCAGCACGCGCACGTCCACCAGCCCCAATGCCTGCTTCAGCGCGGTGGTGAGAAACTGGTCGGATTGGCTCGGTTCGGCAACTCCTGATGGATGATTATGGGCGAGAATCACGGCGGCGGCATTGTGTGCCAGCGCGCGTTTGACCACTTCACGCGGATACACGCTGGTCTGGCTGAGCGTGCCGTGGAATAGCTCTTCCGAGGCGATCACGCGATGTTGGGTATCGAGAAACAGCACCAGAAAAACTTCCTGCTGCCGCCCGCCGAGCAACAGCTGCAAATAATCGCGCACCGCACCTGGCGAGTTGAGCGCATCGCCGCGCTGCATTTCCTCTTTCAGGGCGCGTTGCGACATCTCCATTACCGCTTGCAGTTGCACGAATTTTGCCTGCCCCATGCCGTGCATGTCGCAGAAATCTTTTTCGCTGGCGGCAAACAGTTTGGTGAGGTTGCCAAAGCGTGTGAGTAGGCCACGCGCCAAGTCCACCGCGCTTTGCCCGACCACGCCAGTACGCAAAAATATCGCCAGCAATTCGGCATCGGAGAGTGAGGCCGCGCCCTTCTGCAACAATTTCTCGCGTGGCCGCTCGAATTCAGGCCAATCGGTGATTGCCATAACAACCTCACTTTCTTGTAAGATACGCGGCATTATGAACCTAAATTATCCATCAGCTTCGTCATTCCCTGTCACCCTCGTGAAAACGGGGGGCAGGCGGGAATCCAGCGAGACAAACACTCCGCAAAGCGGACTAAGCTTAGGTTTTGTTTAATGGGCAATCCGGGATGACTCAAGAACCAACAAGACGTATCGTGCTCGGTGTTACCGGCGGCATCGCGGCCTATAAAGCGGCGGAATTGCTGCGCCTATTGATTAAACAAGGTGTGGAGGTGCAGGTCGCGATGACCGGGGCGGCCTGCCATTTCATCACGCCGACCACGATGCAGGGGCTTTCCGGCAAGCCGGTGTTCACCGATCAGTGGGATGCGAGCGTGCCGAACGGCATGGCGCATATCAACCTGAGCCGCGCCGCCGATGCGATTGTGATCGCACCTGCCAGTGCCGATTTCATTGCCAAGCTGGCGCATGGCCTGGCGGATGATTTGCTTTCCGCGCTATGTTTGGCGCGCAATTGTCCGCTGCTGGTCGCTCCGGCGATGAACCGCGAGATGTGGCAAAACGCCGCGACGCAGCGCAACATCGCGCAACTGCGTGCCGATGGCGTGCAGGTGCTCGGCCCGGATTGCGGCGTACAGGCATGCGGCGAAGAAGGTATGGGGCGGATGCTGGAGGCGGAGGATTTGGCACGGGATGTGCTGGCGTTTCTTCAATCTGAGCCGAAAAAGTTTTCCTCGCAGGATGTAGGTCGGGTTTCAACCCGACATAGTAGTAGCGTCGGGTTGAAACCCGACCTACAAAAGCTGTCTGGCAAAAAAATTCTGATCACTGCCGGGCCGACCTATGAAGCGATTGATGCGGTGCGCGGCATCACTAACCGCAGTTCCGGCAAGATGGGCTACGCCATCGTGCAGGCCGCACTGGAACTGGGTGCGGAAGTGGTGCTGGTGTCGGGGCCGACTGCGCTCGCCAAGCCAAACGGCGCGCAGTGCGTGGACGTGGTGAGTGCCGCTCAAATGTTCGATGCGGTGAAACAGCGCGCCGACGATTGCGATATTTTCATCGGCGTGGCGGCAGTGGCCGATTATCGTGTCGCGCAACCAAACGGGCAGAAGATCAAGAAAAGCACTGACAAGCTCACGCTGGAACTGGTGCCCAACCCGGATATTCTGGCGTATGTCGCGGACCTGCCGAAACCACCGTTCTGTGTGGGTTTCGCCGCCGAGAGCGAAAATCTCATGGAATATGCCGAACAAAAACGCCGCGCGAAAAAATTACCGCTGCTGGTGGGCAATCTCGCGCAACAGGCTATCGGCAGCGACGACAACGAGCTGATATTATTTGACGACAGCGGTAGCCATGCACTGCCGCGCGCCGACAAACTCACGCTGGCAAGATTATTGATGCAGCACATTGCACAACATTATAAATTTCATACAGGAGCAGGCAAATGAAAAAACTCGCCCCAACGGATCACATCCCCGTCGATGTCAAAATTCTCGACCAACGCTTGCATGACTGCATGCCCGGCTACGCGACTCTCGGGTCGGCAGGAATCGATTTGCGCGCGTGCATCGACCAGAACATGGTGATTCAGCCCAAGCAATGCGAGCTCATCCCCAGCGGTATCTCCATACACCTGGGCAACCCCGGTTATGCCGCAATGATTTTGCCGCGTTCCGGTCTGGGCCATAAACATGGCATCGTGCTCGGCAATCTGGTCGGATTGATCGACTCGGATTATCAGGGGCAGATTTTCGTCTCGCTGTGGAACCGCAGCCAGATTCCGTTCACGCTGGTACCGATGGAACGCATGGCGCAATTGGTGATCGTACCGGTGATGCAGGCGAAGTTTAATATCGTGAAAGAATTTCCGTTGAGCGAACGCGGCAGCGGCGGGTTCGGCAGTACCGGCAAGCATTGAAATCTGTCTTCTCGTAGGTTGGGCAAAGCGTAGCGTGCCCAACATTAAAAATGATACCGTTGTTTGTTGGGCACGCTGCGCTTTGCCCAACCTACGCATGCTGTAAAATCACCGTTCAACATTCAAAACTCAATTTCATAATTCAGGTCGTAATCATCATGCGCGTCTCACAATTTTTCATTTCCACCCTTAAAGAAGCCCCGTCCGAGGCCGAGCTGCCCAGCCACAAGTTGATGCTGCGCGCCGGATATATCAAGAAACTAGCCAGCGGTCTGTACACTTGGATGCCGCTCGGCCTGCGCGTGTTGCGCAAGGTAGAACATGTGGTGCGCGAGGAAATGGACAAAAGCGGTGGGATAGAATTGCTGATGCCCGCCGTGCAACCCGCAGAACTTTGG
>CAIZNF010000048.1 GCA_903934275.1 uncultured Nitrosomonadales bacterium | reverse complement strand
TCCACTTCCAGCTTGCCCGCTTCAACTTTGGAAAAATCCAGAATTTCGTTGATGATGCCCAGCAATGAGTTAGCCGAACGGTAAACTTTTTCCAGGTAATCCCGTTGCGTGGGAGCCAGTTCATTTTGCAGGCACAAGTGCGAGAAGCCGATGATCGCATTCATCGGAGTGCGGATTTCGTGGCTCATGTTGGCGAGGAAATCGCTCTTGGCGCGGTTGGCGGCTTCTGCGGCGATGATGGATTTTTTCAGTTCCTGCTCGGTCCGCTTGCGCTCGGTAATGTCCTCCTTGACCGCCACAAAATGGGTTATTTTTCCTTTGTCGTCGAGTATCGGCGAGATGGTGGCGGCCTCAAAATAATCCTCGCCGCTCTTTTTTTTGTTGTGAAATTCTCCCTGCCACACTTCACCGGCCAGGATGGTTGCCCACAGCTTCTCGTAGAATTTCGGCGCAACTGTACCTGACTTGAGTATGCGCGGATTCTGGCCGATGGCCTCCTCGGCGGTGTATCCGGTGACTTCGGTAAATTTCGGATTGACGTATTCGATGATGCCATCAGGGTCGGTGATGACCACGCTGGCCGGACTGCTTTCCACACCCTTGGACAGCGTGAGCAATTTTTTATTGGCCTCCAGACGCTCGGCGATGTTCATGAAAGTGATCACGGCACCGACCACCACACCATGATGGAGTTGCGGGTGCGACCAGTATTCGACAGGGATACAGCTGCCGTCTGCGCGCCAGAACACCTCGTCTTCCACGTGTATTTCCTTGCCCTCCAGGAATGCCCGGTAAATCCGGCATTCTTCCACCGGAAAAGGTGTTTCGTCCTGGTGCTTGTAGTGAATCATATCGTGCATGTTTTTGCCAGTCAGCTGGTTGGCATGTTGATAACCCAGCATCTGCAAACACGAGGGGTTGCAGAATGTGCAATTGCCCTCCGCGTCGATCCCGTAGATCGCTTCGGAAGCGGAATCCAACAACAGGCGCAGCCGCGCTTCGCTCAGGCGTATCGCCTCCGCCGCCTGCTTGCGCTCGGTAATATCGGTATGCGTGCCAATCATGCGCAGCGGTCTGCCGTCTTCGGCGCGACTCACCACCATGCCACGCGCAGAAACCCATTTCCAGTCGCCGTTCTTGCACAACATGCGGTAGTCCACGGTATAGGACGGCGAATTTCCGTCCAGATAATTTTCCAGATCAATCATCGCATGTCGCAAGTCTTCCGGATTCACGCGTTCCGACCATTCGCTGAGACCGTTCCAGTCCGCATCCGCAGTAAAGCCCAGCATTTCCTTGTAGCGTTTGGAGTACACGACTTTACCGATCTGCATGTCCCAATCCCAGACACCATCGCCCGCACCCTCCAGCGCAAAGGCCCAACGTTCCTCGCTTTCGCGCAATGCCTGCTCCGCCTGTTGGCGCTCAAACAGCTCCTGTTTGGTAGTCTGGGAGGCTTGCAGGGCACGTGTGCGACCATACACCAGCAGCCAGGTAAGCAACGCGAGCAACAGGCTCATGCCGATGCCGTAATTACCGACGATCAAGCGCTTTTCTTTGTCGAGTTGCGTATCGAATTCGGGCAGGGAATGGGCTCCAATCGTCCAGGTGTGCCCGGCGACGCTGATGTGCTGAAAGCTGCGAAACAGAGGGTTCTGGTGTTGGACGAGAGGGTTGGCATCGTACATCGCCGTATTGTCCGACACTTCCTCGCCATCGTAAATTTCGATGTCGGTTCCGCTGGTGCGCTCACCGAGCAAGCCTTGCATCAGATCGCCCGTGCGGAACACCGAACATATCCAGCCGACAAGGTTGGTGCGGCGTTCGCTGAGAGTGCCGTGCGGAGCGTTGTGTTTATAGACCGGCAGGAACATCACAAAACCGGCCTGCTTATCCCGATCGGTTTCAAACACCAGTCTTATTTTACCGGAGATGCTGATATTGCCGGAATCGCGCGCCCGCTCCATAGCGGCGCGGCGTAGCCCGATGCCGGAATCTTCGGGGCGGGGATGCTCGTTATCGGAGAACATGTCGTAGCCGAACGCCACACGGTTGCGCTCGTCATGCGGCTCAAGGTAAATGACAGGCGCGTAACTGTCGCGCTGTCCATCGGGCCAGATAGTATAGGCGGTGGAACTTTCCTTGCGGATGGCTGCGGTGTGCCGATCTTTATCCGCCTTCGGCACGATCGGCACAAAGCGGACACTCTGGATGCCTGGGTAATTTTCTTTCAGATGCAG
>CAIZNF010000047.1 GCA_903934275.1 uncultured Nitrosomonadales bacterium | reverse complement strand
TCGAGGAAATGAAAAAACCGGGGAAGGCACTGATTAACCGCAAGCGCCTGCTAACAATCGTGCCTCTTTCTGAGAGAACAATTCTTAATATGGAAAAACGGGGAGAGTTTCCTCAGCGTTTCTCTATCACCACGCGTTTGGTTGCGTGGGACTTGCAAGAAATTGAGGCATGGATCGAGCAGCGAAAGTCAGCGGCATTGCTTCCGTCAGCCCCAGGACTCAGGAGCGTGTAGCAAACCTGTCTATCATGTCCGCCCATTCCTGCAACATCACGCGCCGCTGTTCTGCATACTCGGCTTTGTTGTAAACGGCCCTCACCCCTTTCTGTTCATGGGCCAGACACTTTTCAATCCAGTCCGTGTTGTATCCAGCCTCATGCAGTAGCGTCGAGGCAGTCCGCCTTAAATCATGCGGCCCAAATTTGTCCAGCGTCTTACCATCCTTCTGTGCTGCCATATAGGCCAGCTTGGTGACTTGGTTCAAGGTCGCCTTGCTCATCGGTATGTCAGGATCGTAGCGTGATGGCAAAACGTAACGTGAGCCACCAGCGCAGGTCTTAAGAGCGACAAAAATATCCAGAGCCTGTCTCGACAGGTAGATATTGTGCGGATTGCGCCGCTTCATTCGCTCACCTGGGATAGTCCAAATCGCATCAGTGAAATTGATCTCTGTCCATACTGCCTCGACCAATTCTGACTTGCGCAACATGGTCAACAGTAACAACTTGACCGCAAGCCTGATCGTAGGTGCGGTTGAAACGTACTCCAGATACTGATACATCACCCCGATCTCTTCCGGCGATAGTGACCGATCCTTGGGTTGAAATCTTGCGATAGACGTTGGCCGCACCAAGTCGGCCGGGTTGTCATGCTTATGCCCTTTCTCCATCGCATAGCGATATACCAACTGCAACACCTCTCTGGCATGGACCGCCGTGGCCGGTGCACCTCTGGCAACGATCTTGTCACACAAGGCACGCAGATCCTCATGGGATATTTCCCCCATCTTGAGCTTGCCAAACGGCTCCTTGAGGTCGCGCTCATAGACTGATCGCCGCATATCTCGGGTGGAATCGGCCATCTGGTGATTCTTCAACCATAGCTCCGCCCACTCACCAAAGGAATCGGCATCCTTGGACTTTTGCTTTTCTCTCGCCTTGGTTCTGGATGGCGACTTGCCGGCAACAAGATCCTTTTTCGCCAATGAAAGCTTCTCCCTAGCTTCCTTCAGTGTCAGACCCCCAGCACCATAACGCCCGATCACCAGCGTCTCTTGCCGTCCGTTGATGCTGTAGTTATAGCGGAACGATACCGTGCCTGTGGTCAAGACGGTGACATATAGACCATCACGGTCACTGACCTTGTACGCCTTGGCTTCAGGCTTGAGATTCCGTAATTTTGTATCAGTCAGCATGCTTCCTCCGGCGATTTGATACCATGATTATGAAATCCAATAAATACCGCTACAACCCACGTATTTATTGGACTTGTTCATATTTGATACCATTATCTAACCAAATTTTTTCCAATGGTATTACGATGAACGAATGGTATCTTGGAAGATTGTACCATCGATAGAACCATGAAAAAAACTTGCTTGTCGCTACTTGTCATTACCGGACTTTGCCAGACATAAAGCAGAAAAGCCCTGTAAATACAGGGCTTTTCGTTGATACACTGCCAGTCGTTGCGCTACGCTGCCAGACGCAAAATCATTCCCACTCGATCGTAGCAGGCGGTTTTCCGGAGATGTCATACACCACGCGGTTGATGCCGCGTACTTCGTTGATGATGCGGTTGGAAACCCTGCCTAGTAACGAGTAAGGTAGCTCTGCCCAGTGTGCGGTCATGAAGTCCTGCGTCTGCACCGCGCGCAGCGCAACGACCCATTCATAGGTGCGCCCATCGCCCATTACACCGACGCTCTTGACTGGCAGAAACACAGTAAAGGCTTGCGAGGTCTTGGTGTACCAAGAATTGCCATTTTCATCCTTGGTGGTGTGCAATTCTTCGATGAAGATGGCATCCGCACGGCGTAGCAGGTCGGCGTATTCGCGTTTTACTTCGCCGAGGATGCGCACGCCGAGGCCGGGGCCGGGGAACGGATGGCGGTATACCATGTCGTGCGGCAAGCCCAACGCTACGCCAAGTTCGCGCACCTCGTCCTTGAATAATTCACGCAATGGTTCGAGCAGTTTGAGGTGCAGGCTCTCCGGCAGGCCACCGACGTTGTGGTGTGACTTGATCTTGTGCGCTTTCTTGTTCTTGCCCCCGGCCGATTCGATCACGTCGGGATAGATAGTGCCTTGCGCCAACCACTTGGCTTGCGGCAGTTTTTTGGCTTCGCGTTGAAACACTTCGACGAACTCGCGCCCGATGATTTTGCGTTTTTGTTCAGGGTCGGTCACGCCGGTCAGGTGATGCAAAAACTCTGCGCTGGCATCCACGTGAATGACCTTCATGTGCAGGTGATTGCCAAAAGTTTCCATCACCTGCTCGGCTTCGTTCAGGCGCAGCAGGCCATTGTCCACAAACACGCAGATCAGTTGATCGCCGATGGCGCGATGAATCAACGCCGCCGCCACCGAAGAATCCACTCCGCCGGACAACCCAAGGATCACCTCGTCGCTGCCGACCTGGGCGCGGATTTTTTCCACCGCTTCGCCGATATAGTCCGGCATGTTCCAGTCTTGCGCGCAGCCGCAGATGTCATGCACAAAGCGGCCCAGCATCGCTTTGCCCTGATGGGTATGCGTCACCTCTGGATGGAATTGCAGCGCGTAAAAACGTCGCGTTTCGTCTGCCATGCCAGCGATGGGCGTGGTGGTGTTGCTGGCGATGACCGAGAACCCTGGTGGCAGCACTGTCACTTTATCGCCGTGGCTCATCCACACGTCGATGAGCCCGTGGCCTTGCGCATTAGTGCGATCCTGAATATCGCGCAGCAAAGCAGAATGCCCCTGCGCACGAATTTCCGCATAGCCGAATTCGCGCACCAGCCCGTTTTCCACCGCGCCGCCCAGTTGTGCGGCCATGGTCTGCATGCCGTAGCAGATGCCCAGTACCGGTACGCCCAGATCGAACACGACCTGCGGTGCGCGCGGCGTGTCGCCTTCGGTCACCGAATTCGGCCCGCCGGAAAGAATAATTCCAGAAGGATTAAACGCGCGAATAAATTCATCGCCAACGTCGTAAGGATGCAGCTCGCAATAGACGTGAGTTTCACGCACGCGGCGCGCGATGAGTTGGGTGTATTGGGAACCGAAATCGAGGATGAGGATTTTTTTGTGCATGAATAGCTCGTAGCTGGTTGCTTGTAGCGGGTAGCGAACGGCGGTTGGCCGAACGTGGTTAATTTGTAATACTCAATTTTTTGTGTAGGCTGCGCAACATCTTTCCTATTTCGTCGGCTTGCGCCGTTGCTACTTGCAAGCTGGCTTCGTCCAAATAGCCGAGCCTTTGGGCAATCAAAAGCTGTGTTTCAAGCTCGGCCAGAAAGCCCAACGCAATCGCTATGAACCGGGCAAACTCCCGATCCGAGTGACGTTCCTTTCCTTCTGCAATGTTTGATGGAATGGAAACCGCCGCACGCTGCATCTGGCTGGTCAGTCCATATTGTTCATTCTTGGGAAACCTACCAAGCAACTGGTAAGCCAGCACAACAAAATCCATCGATTTTTGCTATACCAAAAGTGAACGATACGACTCAATCGGCATTTACCCTCCAACCCGCTGTTGGCTTGTGGCTCTAAGCTTTTTGCTACCCGCTACCAGCCACAAGCTACTAGCTCAATCAATATGGTAATTCGGCGCTTCCTTGGTGATCTGCACGTCATGCACATGCGATTCGCGCATACCGGCGGAGGTGATTTCGACGAACTCGGCCTTGGTGTGCATGGTGGCTATGTCGGCGCATCCGAGATAGCCCATGCTGGAGCGCAAGCCGCCCATCAGTTGGTGTATCACCGCCAGCACGCTGCCTTTGTATGGCACGCGCCCTTCCACGCCTTCCGGCACCAGTTTATCCTGATTGCCTTCGCCTTCCTGGAAGTAGCGGTCGCTGGAGCCTTGTTGCATTGCGCTCAAACTGCCCATGCCGCGATAGGGCTTGTAGGAGCGGCCCTGGTAAAGCTCGATTTCGCCGGGTGCTTCTTCTGTTCCGGCAAATAATCCGCCCAGCATCACGGTATGTGCGCCTGCCGCAATGGCTTTGGCAATGTCGCCGGAGTAGCGGATGCCGCCGTCGGCGATCAGCGGAACACCGGTTCCCAGTAAAGCTTTTGCCACTCCCTGAATTGCGGCAATCTGCGGTACACCGACACCAGCAACGATGCGCGTGGTGCAAATCGAACCGGGGCCGATGCCGACTTTTACGCCGTCCGCACCGTGATCCAGCAACGCCTGCGCCGCCGAGCCGGTGGCTATATTTCCGCCGATCACGTCAATCTGAGGAAAATTGTTTTTCACCCATTTGACGCGTTCCAGTACACCCTGTGAATGGCCGTGTGCTGTATCCACCACGATCACATCTACGCCTGCGTCAGCCAGTAACGCAATGCGCTCTTCCGTGCCTTCGCCCACGCCGACTGCCGCGCCGACGCGCAGGCGGCCAAAGCTGTCTTTGCTGGCCGACGGATGTTCGCTGGATTTCAAAATATCTTTTACCGTCATTAACCCGCGCAATTCAAATGCATCATTAACCACCAGTACGCGCTCGATGCGGTGCTGGTGCATCAGGTTGCGCGCCTCTTCCAAGCTGGTATTTTCCTTGACGGTAATCAGCCGCTCGCGCGGCGTCATGATGTTTTGGATCGGTTGATCCAGATTATTTTCGAAGCGCAGGTCGCGGTTGGTCACAATGCCCACCAACAGCTTACCTTGCACCACCGGCAAGCCGGAAATCTTGTGCTGGCGCGTCAAACCGAGCACGTTGCGCACGGTCATGTCCGGCGTAATGGTGATGGGATCTTTGACCACACCGCTTTCAAAACGCTTAACTTTGGCGACTTTGGCGGCCTGTGCGTATCCCGACATGTTCTTATGCACGATGCCGATGCCGCCCTCTTGCGCCAAGGCGATGGCCAAGCGTGATTCCGTGACGGTATCCATCGCGGAAGATAGTAGCGGAATGTTCAGGCTGATGTTGCGGGTGAGCTGGGTGCGCAGGCTGACATCGCGCGGCAACACGTTGGAATAGGCTGGGACGAGTAGAACGTCGTCAAAGGTTAGTGCTTTTTGAATGATGCGCATGGAACAACTCCCGGCAAAGAGCGCATTATACGCAAGCTGGGCAGGCCGGTAAATCGCTTCTCTTGTTTTGACTGGCTAACGGTCATGGCAGAAATTCTGGCTCTGGTGCAATGCTGTTCACTTAATAAGATTTCCGTTCGCCCTGAGCTTGTCGAAGGGCTCTGGTTGCGTAGCGGGTGGTTCGACAAGCTTACCACGAACGGTTAAGTGAACAGCATT
>CAIZNF010000046.1 GCA_903934275.1 uncultured Nitrosomonadales bacterium | reverse complement strand
GCATATAGCAAATTTTTGCCTGTGGGCTGTTGACCTTGATCTGGTTGGCTATCGCTTGAATTAGATGAGTTTTTCCCAAGCCCACGCCACCATAAATAAATAATGGATTATAGGATGCTCCCGGTAATTCAGCTACTTGTGTTGCAGCGGCAAATGCAAGCTGATTGGCTTTGCCAATCACAAAGTTATCGAAAGTTAAATTGGGATTAATTTTCCCATAACTACGAAATGCAGTTTCAATTTTTGGTTTGTTGGAGAGGTTGGATGGAATAGGGTGAGAGATTTTTTTTGGAGTCTCTTCGTAAGGTTTTTCAGCAATATCTGTTTCCAGAACACGGAATTCAAAAGATGGAATTTGCGAGTAGCTTAAACCTGCCTGTCGGTTGATTTCAGGTAAAAATCTTTCCTGAACAAGTTTTAAAGTAAAACTGTTTGGCGCAGTTAGTACTAGTGCCCCACCTTCATTTTTAAGAATAAGTGGTTTTATCCATGAATTAAATTGTTGCGGTGGCAGGCTCTTTTCAAACGAGCGAAGGCATGAATCCCAAAAAGAAATGTCCTGCATGGTTGCGTCTAGATAAGATATGGTTCTTTGGCAGTGAAAGTTGCAACATTCTACAGGGCAAGTTGAAACTTATCCACATGCAATAAAGCAAAATATGCTTGACAGAGGAGCTTGAAGTCTTTGTAATAGCGCGTTTTACGATTTACTTGGGAAGAAAACATGAAACGTACATATCAACCATCTGTAATCAAGAGAAAGCGCACTCATGGCTTTCTGGTGCGCATGAAAACACGCGGCGGGCGCGCGGTAATTAATGCACGTCGAGCCAAGGGTCGTGCAACACTCGCGGTGTAGCAAGCCGTCTGAATTTTCCGCCGCGTACCGGTTGTTGCGTGGAGACGGATTCGACCATGTATTTCACGCTGAAAGTGTCGGGGATAAATACTTTAAGATATTTTTTTCTCGTAATGCCTGTAAAAATGCCAGGCTCGGAATAATTGCGAGTAAAAAAATACTACCCGGTGCTGCAGACCGAAATCGCGCGAAAAGACTTATCCGTGAAGCATTTCGCCGCCACAACAGTAAAATCTGCAAGGTGGATATGGTTGTGATGGTGAAGCGCACCCACCTTCAAGGAGGTGTTGTGCGAGGTGATAATTTGGAAGCGCTGTTTAGTCAGGTAGAAAACAGATGCGCAGAATTGTGATTAAATTGATACGCGGCTATCAATACTTGATCAGTCCGCTTTCCCCTCCAACGTGCAGATTTACCCCGACCTGTTCTCACTATACCTGCGAAACATTAGCGAAGCATGGTGTAATGAAGGGTGGGTGGCTCGGCATTAAACGATTGTTGCGTTGTAATCCCTGGAACCCCGGTGGATATGACCCCGCACCTTAAACATCAGGCCTGATTATGGATTTGCAAAGACTTTTTTTATTTTTAATTTTTGTGTTTTCGCTGGGATTGGTTTGGGATGGCTGGCAACGTCACCAGTATCCCGAGCGATATACCCAACAAAGCGAGGCAACAAATGAAGCATTGCCAAAGCCGCAGATATCGCCACCCGCAACCTTTATTCCAGCTAACCAACCGCCGGCCATAACAGCGCAGGCTGTTATCACCCCGCAACCGGCTCAGCAAGTCGCCGGAAAAACAATTCATATCAAGACCGACATTCTAGAAGCCGAAATCAGCACCATCGGTGGAGATATCAGCCGACTGGCGTTGTTGAAGCATCCCGATGCGCTAGACAAGAATAAACCGCTGGTGCTTTTTAATCGAGGCGCAGGCACCCACAATTATGTCGCGCAAAGTGGCCTGCTCGGAGACGGATTACCAAATCACACTAGCTTGTTTGTTTCGGAGCAAGACCAGTATGCGCTTTCCGGAAATGCCGAGCAGGTGCAGGTGCGGCTAAAAGCCGAGGGTAATTCTGCGCTGAAGGTAACCAAGATAATTACCTTTCACAAAGGGAGCTATCTGCTCGATGTTGCCTATGAATTGGAAAATACCGGACAACAGGCCGCAACGGCAAGCAGCTATTTTCAGCTAATTCGCGATAGTGCCGCATTGGCAGGCAGTTCAATGTTTTTGCCCACTTATGTAGGTGCCGCTGTCTATACCGACAAGGAAAAATTTCAAAAAATTGAATTTCCGGAAATTGAAAAGGGAAAGGCGGATTACCCCAAGCAAGCTGATGACGGCTGGGCGGGTATCCTGCAACATTATTTTGTTGCAGTGTGGCTACCCAAGGAAAAAACTAACCGAGAATATTTTACGCGCAAACTGGACGGTGACGCATATTCGGTGGGGGTAATTTTGCCTGTGCAGACGGTTAATCCCGGGCAGAAAGTGCTTGTTGGTTCCTCGTTGTATGTTGGCCCTGCCCAGACAAATCTGGACAAAATCGCTCCAGGTTTGGGGTTAACGGTAGATTACGGTTGGTTGACTATTCTTTCCGCACCGCTGTTCTGGGTTATGTCTCTATTTAACGACTGGACGCACAATTGGGGTATCGCCATTATTTTGCTCACGGTGCTGATTAAATTGCTGTTTTTCCCACTATCTGCGGCTAGTTATCGCTCTATGGCAAAAATGCGCGTGGTTGCACCCAAGCTGGAAAAGATAAAGCAGCAATGTGGCAGTGATCGGGAAAAACTGAACCGCGCCATGATGGAAATGTATAAAACTGAGAAAATTAACCCATTGGGTGGCTGTTTGCCGGTGGTGGTGCAAATTCCAGTTTTTATTGCTTTGTACTGGGCTATTCTGGCAAGCGTAGAGATGCGTTACGCGCCTTTCTTTGGATGGATTACCGACTTGTCGGCGGCGGATCCGTATTACATTTTGCCGTTGATCATGGGTGCCAGCATGGTTATCCAGATGCGCCTTAACCCGAAGCCGCCTGATCCCATGCAGGCCAGGATAATGCAAATCATGCCGATTGCTTTCAGCATTATTTTCTTTTTCTTTCCCGCCGGGCTGGTGTTGTATTCCATTGTGAACAACATCCTTTCTATCGGACAGCAGTGGTATATCACCAAGGCTGCCGAGGATGAGAGCAAAGCTGCCACAGCCAAGCGCTGATACCATTGCCGCCATTGCCACCGCACAAGGGCGCGGTGGAATTGGCGTGGTAAGAGTATCCGGACGGCACATTGAAATTTTGGTATGTGACATTCTGGGCAAACTGCCCGTAGCGCGACGTGCCACCTGCTGCGATTTTTTGGACGAAAACGGCGACACCCTGGATCAGGGTGTCGCTTTGTTTTTTCCCGCCCCGCATTCTTATTCCGGCGAAGATGTGCTTGAGCTGCAAGGGCACGGTGGGCCAGCCGTGCTGCAACGGGTGCTACAGCGATGTCTCGATTTAGGGGCCCGATTGGCGCAACCCGGCGAATTTACCCTGCGGGCCTTTTTGAACAATAAACTTGATCTGGCTCAGGCGGAAAGCGTCGCTGACTTGATTGATGCCAATACTGCCGAGGCCGCACGTAGCGCAATGCGTTCTTTGCGCGGGGAGTTTTCCGCCGTTATCCACGGCATGGTCAATGAGTTGATCAGCCTGCGAATGCTGGTAGAGGCGATGCTGGATTTCCCTGAAGAGGAGGTAGATGTTATCGACGTGGAGCGTCGCGATGTCTTGCTGGGGAGCCTCCGGCTGCGCTTGCAACATACGCTGGATACCGCAAAACAAGGGAGCTTGCTACGCGAGGGCGCGCATGTGGTCATTGCCGGGCAGCCGAACGTCGGCAAGTCCAGCTTATTGAACCGTTTGTCCGGCGAAGAGGTGGCGCTGGTCAGTGAAATGCCCGGCACCACCCGCGACGTGATCCGCCAGGTGATCCAAATTCGCGGGATACCGTTGCATGTTATGGATACGGCGGGGCTACGTGAATCCGATGACATCGTGGAGAGCCTGGGTATTGAGCGCGCCCGTCAGACAATGCGCCGCGCCGATTTGATCCTGCTGCTGCTGGATGCCAGCAAAGGGCTGACGGTAGAGGACGAAACTATTCTTGCCGGGTTGCCGGCGGATATTCCGAGGATGTTGGTATTCAATAAGACCGACCTGCTGGATAGTGATGCCGTTGCATTCGGTGGCACGCCGCTTGCCGGAGTCGCGTCTGTTGGCGTTTCCGCCAAAACGGGTGTGGGAATAGAGGAGTTGCGCGGCAAACTGCTGGAGGCGGTGGGTTGGCGCGACCAGGAAAGCGGCGCATTCATGGCGCGGGAGCGGCATTTGCGCGCTCTTACGCAGGCGCAAATCCACCTTGAGCGGGCGCAAACAGTGTTGTCTAGGGCGGAGCTTTTCGCTGAGGAGCTGCGTCTGGCGCAACGTGCGCTGGGCGAAATCACTGGAGAATTCACCCCGGACGATCTGCTTGGCGAGATATTTAGCCGGTTTTGCATCGGCAAATAACCAGGAGCCTGCCGAACTGACCCCCAATTGTTTCACGTGAAACAATGCGGCCAACGTAAAACTCGCGCAACGATTCATCGGTTTCCTCGCCCGCTTGCGGGATAACCGGCGGCTTGGTTGCGGCTGTTTGCGGTCGGGTCGAATGTCTGATTATCCAGAGAGTTGAGGAGAGGGGTGGGCATGATGAATTCCATTTTGAGGAGTTTCTTGTCATGACCGTTGGGATTCCGGATGCGCTGTTGTATGATGCGCGTCCTTTCCAAGGCGGCGGCGGTATGAAATTTTCCGGAATATTTGATGTGATTGTGGTGGGCGGTGGCCATGCTGGCACAGAGGCCGCATTGGCCAGCGCGCGCGCGGGCAGCAAGACCCTGCTGCTCAGCCACAACATCGAGACGCTCGGGCAGATGTCATGCAATCCCTCAATCGGCGGGATCGGCAAGGGGCATCTGGTCAGGGAGGTGGATGCGCTGGGCGGTGCGATGGCGGCGGCGACCGACGAGAGCGGCATCCAGTTCCGCATTCTGAATTCCAGTAAAGGTCCGGCAGTGCGCGCGACGCGCGCGCAAGCCGACCGCATGCTTTACAAGCAGGCAATTCGGGCGCGACTGGAGAGTCAATATAACCTTTGGTTGTTTCAGCAGGCGGTGGATGACTTGATAATCGAGTCATCCACCGCCGGGCAAGATCGGGTGTGCGGGGTGGTCACGCAACTGGGCTTGCGCTTCAGCGCAAAGACCGTGGTGTTGACGGCGGGCACTTTTTTGTCCGGGTTGATTCATGTCGGACAGGCCAATTACCCGGCAGGTCGCGCGGGTGACCCGCCATCTATCAGTCTGGCGCGCAGGTTGCGCGAGCTGAACCTTCCGGCGGGCCGGCTGAAAACCGGTACCCCGCCGCGCATCGATGGCCGCACTATCAATTATTCGGTGTTGCAGGAGCAGCCTGGGGATGATCCCGCGCCGGTATTTTCTTTCATGGGCAATGTTGCGCAGCATCCGAAGCAAGTGTCTTGCTGGATCACCGAGACCAATCAGCGTACCCATGACATAATTCGCGGCGGATTGGATCGCTCACCATTGTTTACCGGAGTTATCAAAGGGGTGGGGCCGCGTTATTGCCCATCCATCGAAGATAAAATTACCCGCTTTGCCGACAAATCTTCGCACCAGATTTTTCTTGAACCGGAAGGGTTGACCACACACGAGGTGTATCCCAACGGCATTTCAACCAGCTTGCCGTTTGACGTGCAATTAGAGCTGGTGCGCTCGATGAAGGGATTGGAAAACGCACATATCTTGCGTTCCGGCTATTCGATCGAATATGACTATTTCAATCCGTGTGGACTGAAAAGCTCCCTAGAAACCAAAGCGGTCCAGGGGTTGTTCTTCGCCGGGCAGATCAACGGTACGACCGGCTACGAAGAGGCCGCCGCACAAGGTTTGCTGGCCGGACTCAATGCCGCGCTGCAAGTGCGCGAACAAGAGGCTTGGTGCCCGCGCCGCGACGAGGCATACTTGGGTGTGCTGGTGGATGACTTGATCACGCAGGGTGTTTCTGAACCGTATCGCATGTTTACCAGCCGCGCCGAGTATCGTTTGCAATTGCGTGAGGACAACGCGGATTTAAGGTTGACGGAGATCGGGCGCAAGCTGGGCATTGTGGATGATGCGCGTTGGCAGGCATTCGAACAAAAGCGCGAATCTGTCGCGCGCGAGCAGGAGCGGTTGCGCAACACTTGGGTGAATCCGCGCAACCTTCCCGATGAGGATGCAGTGCGCGTGCTGGGCAAACCGATTGAGCGTGAGTACTCGCTACATGAGCTGTTGCGCCGCCCGGACGTGAATTATACCAGCCTGTTGACCTTGCCTGGTGCGGGGGCCGGGGTGGACGATGAAAAGGTCTCCGAACAGGTGGAAACACAGGCGAAATACCACGGTTATATCAAGCGGCAACGCGACGAGATTGGCCGCAACGGGCAATATGAAGCACTGGGATTGCCGGATGACTTGGATTATTGCGAGGTGCGAGGACTATCCATTGAGGTGCAGCAAAAGCTCAATCAGCACAGACCCGAAACAGTCGGGCAGGCGGCGCGCATTTCAGGGGTCACACCGGCGGCGATTTCCCTGTTGTTGGTGTATATCAAGCGCGGTTTTCGCGATGATCAGCAACAGGTAGAAAAGCGTGCCTGAGCTTGCACGCAAGAAATTGGCAGAAGAATTACAGGGCGGTGTTGCACAACTGGGAATTGCGCTGGGAGCAGGCGAACAAGGCAAGCTATTGGATTATCTGGCGTTACTGCATAAATGGAACAAGGTTTATAACCTGACGGCGATTCGCGATCAACAACAGATGGTGAGTAATCACTTGCTCGACAGTCTTGCAGTGATGCCGCATTTATGGGCAGGTCGATGGCTGGATGTGGGGTGTGGTGCGGGGCTACCGGGGCTGGTATTGGCGGTTGCGCAGCCAGACTGGCAATTTGCCTTGCTGGACAGCAACAGCAAGAAAACCGGTTTTGTGCAGCAGGCCGTTATCGAGCTGGATTTGCATAATGTAAGTGTTCACTGCGGTCGAATTGAAGAGTGGTGGCCAGTAGAACGGTTTGATGGAATCATTTCACGGGCATTCAGTGAATTGGGTGATTTTTTGCGCTTCACTCGTCATCTTGTGGCACCACAAGGGCGTTGGGCGGCGATGAAGGGCGCGCCGCAACAGGAATTGGTGGATATGCCGGACGGTTGCCGGGTGGAGCGGGTGATACCATTACAGGTGCCGGGCTTACACGCGGCGCGCAGCTTGGTAATTGCAGCATGCGATTAACGTGAAATTCGCGCCGCGATTCGTTTGCTCCCTCTCTTTCCGGAGGAGGGTTGGGGAGGAGGAAGCGGGTATAGCGAGTTTTATTATCAGGGATGGCTTTTGCCATGCCCGTTAGGGAGAATATAAAATGACAAAAATACTGGCAATTACCAATCAGAAGGGCGGGGTGGGGAAAACCACCACCACCGTGAATCTGGCGGCCAGCCTCGCGGCAACCCAGCAGCGCGTGCTGCTGATCGATCTTGACCCGCAGGGCAACGCCACGATGGGCAGCGGCATCGATAAGCGCGATTTGCAGGCCAGTATTTATGATGTGCTGCTGGGCAGCAAGACGATAGCCGAGGCGCGGATACGTTCTGAAGCGGGAAAATATGATTTGTTGCCCGCTAACCGGGAGTTGGCCGGTGCCGAGGTCGAGCTGGTTGACCTACCTCATCGCGAAACGCGTTTGCGCGATGCGTTACATGGTGTCGCGGCGGAGTATGACTACGTGTTGATCGATTGTCCGCCCGCATTAAATTTGCTGACCTTGAACGGGCTATGCGCGGCCAAGTCAGTGATGATCCCGATGCAATGCGAATATTATGCGCTGGAAGGTCTGAGCGATCTGGTGAATACCATCCGCAAAGTGCGAGCTAACCTGAATCCGGTGTTGGAAATTGAGGGGCTGTTGCGCACCATGTTCGACCCGCGCAACTCGCTGGCGCAACAGGTTTCGGATCAATTGCAGGAGCACTTCGGCGATAAAGTCTATCGTACTGTGATTCCGCGTAATGTACGTTTGGCGGAGGCTCCCAGTTTTGGCGTGCCGGCACTGTATCACGACAGGTTGTCCAAGGGGACGCAGGCTTATCTGGCATTGGCCGGAGAGTTATTAAATAACGCGGCGCATCCGGTTGCAGCGGTTTAAAGGGAAAGATCATGGTAACGAAATTAAACAAGGGGTTGGGGCGCGGGCTGGATGCGTTGTTGTCCGGCGGCAAAAGTGAAAAAGACGAGGCGATGCGCGATTTGAATGTCGCGCTGCTCAAGCCGGGCAAGTACCAGCCACGTTCGCATATGGACGAGGCTTCATTGAATGACCTGGCCGCTTCAATCAAGGCGCAGGGGATTATGCAGCCGATTCTGGTGCGGCAGCTTGTCGATAGCAGCTATGAAATCATTGCAGGCGAGCGGCGCTGGCGCGCCGCACAACTGGCGGGGCTGACCCATGTGCCGGTGCTGGTGCGCAGCGTTCCGGACAATGCGGCACTGGCGATGGCGCTGATTGAAAATATCCAGCGTGAAAATCTGAACCCGCTGGAAGAAGCGACAGGCATTCAGCGTTTAATCGACGAATTTAAAATGACGCATCAGGTCGCCGCAGAGGCGGTCGGTCGTTCACGCAGCGCGGCCAGCAACTTGTTGCGCCTGTTAAAGCTTCCCAAAGCCGTGCAGAACATGCTGATGGAAAATAAACTGGACATGGGACATGCGCGCGCTTTGTTGTCGCTGGAGAACGCGCAGCAGGTGTTGCTGGCCAATAAAATTGTGCTGGAAGGGCTTTCCGTGCGTGAAACGGAAAAGCTGGTGCAAAAACAAACAGGTGCGCCGGAAAAAGATAAGCCAAAGAAAATACACAAGCTTGGCCGCGATACCCAGCGGCTACAGGAAGAAATGAGCGAGTGTCTCGGAACGCGCGTGGAAATCAAGCCTGGCAGCAAAGGCGGGGGCAAGCTGGTGATCGAATATGCGAACCATGACCAGTTGGATGAATTTTTGAACAAGCTCAAATAAAGGCGAATAAGTTGTGCAAAGATGCCGGTGATTTGACACCGCAAAGTTTGACACCTTCGGTAAACGCCGCTATCATCGCCGCCCTTTGTGTTGTTGAGGCCAGAGAAAAGAGATTAGCGCGCCAGGTAGTCTGGCTGCAAGTGGCTACTACGCTGGTTACTGCGGGCATCGCTTGCGCTTGGTACGGCGCGCAGTTTGCGCTGGCGGTGTTAAGCGGGGGATTGGTATCGGTTCTCAACGGAGCGTTGCTGGCATGGAGAATGAGCAGGGCGGCATCGCGTTCGGTTCATGAGGCGAATGATTCCCGCAGTGCGCATCTTCAGCTGCGGCTCATATATTTTTACGCTGCCGAAAGATTTCTGGCGGTCGTTATGTTGCTTGGTATCTGCATGATGGTACTGAAATTATTGCCGCTCGCTTTGCTGGGTGGTTTTGTGGTTGGGCAAGCGACGCTGCTGGTAGCCCAATTGATTTTGAGTAGGTTTAAGACTGAAATAGTGACTAAAAATGTCTAGCGAAGTACATACATCAGCGGATTACATCAAGCATCATTTGCAAAACTTGACCTATGGCCAATTGCCGGATGGTACTTGGGGTATCGCGCATAGCGCAGAGCAAGCCAAGGCGATGGGTTTCTGGGCGCTTAATCTGGATACCTTCATCATGTCCTTGCTGTTGGGCGCTGCGTTCTTGCTCATGTTTCGCAGTGTTGCCAAGAGCATTACTGCCGGAACGCCCAGCGGCTTGCAAAATTTTTGCGAGTGGGCAATTGAATTTGTCGACAGCAGTGTGCGGGGCTCGTTTTCTGCTAAAAATGATATGGTCGCCCCTTTGGCGCTGACTATTTTCTTTTGGGTTCTCTTGATGAATCTGATGGATTTGTTGCCCATCGATTATGTTCCACTGTTAATGAGTGCTCTGGGTGTTCCGTTTTTCAAGATTGTCCCCTCCACCGACCCGAATGCCACGTTTGGTATGGCGATTGGCGTATTTTTGCTGGTACTTTACTACAGCGTCAAGATGAAGGGTTTGGGCGGATTTGTGGGCGAGCTGACGCTGCAACCGTTCGGCAAATGGGGTATGCCGGTCAACCTGCTGCTGGAAGGTGTGAACCTGATAGCCAAGCCGATTTCACTCGCGTTGCGGCTGTTCGGCAACATGTATGCCGGCGAAATGATCTTTATTCTCATTGCGCTGATGGGTGGTACTTGGGTGGGTATGTCGCTGGGCGGCGCTACCCTGTACGGGTCGCAAATTCTGCTGTCGCTGGGCTGGGCAATATTCCACATCTTGATCGTCACTTTGCAGGCATTTATTTTTATGACGCTGACTGTCGTTTACATGGATATGGCGCACCAAGAACACCACTAAAATTGATTCACCAACCTTAATTTTTTAACAGGAGCAATAAAAATGGAAATGGCAAATGCATTGCTGTACATCGCCGGGGCGCTGATGATGGGTCTAGGCGCACTTGGCGCAGCTGTCGGTATCGGTATTTTGGGCGGTCGCTTTTTAGAAGGTGCGGCACGTCAACCCGAGCTGATCCCGATGTTGCGCACCCAGTTCTTCGTGGTAATGGGCTTGGTCGACGCAGTTCCGATGATTGCTGTTGGTATCGCAATGTATGTTCTGTTTGCGGTAGCAAAATAGTTTTTCATAAGCGGCAACATATAATTCAGGAAAGGTAGCTTGCATGAATATCAATGCAACTCTTCTCGCCCAGACAATCATGTTCGCACTGTTCGTGTGGTTCTGCATGAAGTTTGTCTGGCCACCCATCGTGGCAGCGCTGGAGCAACGCAAAAAGCAAATCGCCGATGGCTTGGCGGATGCTGAGCGGGCCAAACACGACCTGGAGCTGGCAGCCAAACGCTCTGCGGAAATTTTGCGCGAAGCGAAAGAAAAGGCCGGTGACATTGTCATTCATGGCGAAAAACGTGCCAGTGAAATTGTTGAAGAAGCCAAAGTGCAGGCCAAAATAGAAGGCGAACGCCTCATCACGGGTGCCAAGGCGGAAATCGACCAGGAAGTGTTCCGCGCCAGAGAGCAATTGCGCACCCAGGTTTCGGCAATCGCGCTTGCGGGCGCGGGCAAAATCCTCGGTCGTGAAATTGATGCCAAGGCGCACAACGATTTGCTCGACAAATTGGTTGCGGAAATCTAAACGCCATGTCTGAAGCCATCACAGTTGCACGGCCCTACGCGCAGGCGGCATTTGAAGAAGCGCAAAAACTGGCGGATTTGAAAGGTTGGTCAGAGGCTTTGCTGTCTCTCGCCGACGCGGTCTGCCATCCGGAAGTTCGCGCGGTAGTCACCAGTCCAAGAGTTGCCAAAGCGCAGCTCGAAAGCCTGATGGAGAGTTTGCTGGGAAGTCAGGCAAAAATCCCGTTGCGTAATTTTGTTCGTATATTGGTGGACAATCAACGTCTTCTGGTACTCCCGGAAATCGCCGCGACATTTGAGGCTTTGCGGGCGGAGGCGGAAAAAACCGTCAATGTGGTGGTGGACTCGGCTTTTGAGCTGTCTGTGGCGCAGCAGGAAAAAATTGTCAAATCGCTGAAAGCGCGCTTGGGCCGCGAAATAAAGCTGGTCTGTAAAGTGAACAAGGAATTGCTTGGTGGTGTGGTGATCCGCGCCGGAGACAAGGTGATCGATGGTTCTGCGCGCACCCGCCTCGGCGAGATGGCAAACGCGCTGGCCTGATATCCTGAATATAAAGGGAAGCTCTAAAAATTTAGAGCCCACCCAAATGCAAGGCGTGGGAAAAATTTTAGCCCCGGCTAACCTAGAGGTTACCCTACACTGAAACTTTGTTTTATCGCGTCGCATGTGATTGATTATGTAGGTAAGAAATTTTTCCCGCAACGCAGCAGTTGGGATGAAATCTGGATTTTTTGAGGTTCCCTAAAGATTTATCAAGATAAGGAAATGTAGATGAAGCTCAGCCCTTCTGAAATAAGCAGTTTGATTCGTGGCCGCATCGAAAACTTCGAGGCACTGACGCAAGCACGTACCGAAGGTACGGTGGTCAGCGTGACCGATGGTATCGTCCGCATACATGGACTCTCCGACGTGATGCAAGGTGAAATGTTGGAATTCCCCGGCAACACCTTCGGCCTGGCACTGAACCTCGAGCGAGATTCTGTTGGTGCTGTGATACTTGGCGAGTATGAACACATCACCGAAGGCGACACGGTCAAGTGTACCGGGCGCATTCTGGAGGTGCCGGTAGGCCCCGAATTGTGTGGTCGCGTGGTGAACTCGCTGGGCCAGCCAATTGATGGCAAGGGGCCGATCAATGCCAAAATGACCGACAAGATTGAAAAAGTGGCACCAGGTGTGATTTCGCGCAAATCGGTTGAACAGCCTGTGCAAACCGGTTTGAAGTCAATTGACTCTATGGTTCCGATTGGTCGCGGCCAGCGCGAGCTGATTATCGGTGATCGCCAAACCGGCAAGACTGCTGTGGCGGTGGATGCCATCATCAACCAGAAGGGTCAGAACATGACCTGCGTGTATGTGGCTATCGGTCAAAAGGCTTCGACCGTAGCCAATGTAGTGCGCAAATTGGAAGAGCATGGCGCGCTGGGATACACCATCATCGTTGCCGCAACCGCGTCGGATTCTGCCGCGATGCAATTTCTGGCACCTTATGCGGGTTGCACTATGGGCGAATATTTCCGTGATCGTGGCCAGGACGCGTTGATTGTTTATGATGATTTGACCAAGCAGGCTTGGGCATACCGTCAAATTTCTCTGCTGCTGCGCCGCCCTCCCGGTCGTGAAGCTTACCCCGGCGATGTATTCTATTTGCATTCCCGCCTGCTGGAACGTGCAGCCCGCGTAAATGTTGCCTATGTGGAAGCGTTCACCAAGGGCGAAGTCAAGGGCAAGACCGGTTCGCTGACCGCATTGCCGATTATCGAAACGCAAGCTGGCGACGTATCCGCATTCGTGCCGACCAACGTGATCTCCATTACCGACGGTCAGATATTCTTGGAAACCGATTTGTTCAACGCTGGCATCCGCCCCGCGATTAACGCCGGTGTCTCTGTGTCTCGCGTGGGTGGTGCGGCGCAGACTAAGGTGATCAAGAAACTGGGTGGCGGTGTGCGCTTGGCGCTGGCGCAGTACCGGGAGTTGGCCGCGTTCGCGCAATTCGCCTCGGATCTGGACGAAGCAACCCGCAAGCAGTTGGAGCGCGGTCGTCTGGTGACTGAATTGATGAAGCAGTTGCAATATTGCCCGCTTTCCGTCGCAGAAATGGCAGTAACGCTGTTCTCGGTCAACAAAGGCTATTTCGACGATGTGCCAGTGCCCAAAGCACTGGCTTTTGAGTCGGCACTGCACACTTACCTGAAATCCAGCAACAAGACTTTGATGGATACGATTGAGTCCAGCAAGGATCTGAACGCGGACAACGAAAAATTGTTGGCTGCGGCAATTGAGAAATTCAAGGCAACGGCTGTTTATTAAGGAAATATCTGGAAATTTAGAGTTCGCCCAAATGCAAGGCGCGGGAGGAATTTAGCCGCGCCGCATCTGGTTGATATGAAAGCAAGAAATTTTTTACGCAACGCAGCAGTTGGGATGAAATCTGAATTTCAAGAGGTTTCATTCAGGGCGGAGGGATAAATGGCTGGCAGCAAAGAGATACGCGCAAAAATCAAGAGTGTAGAAAATACACGCAAGATTACTCGCGCCATGGAAATGGTTGCGGCGGCGAAAATGCGTAAAGCGCAAGAGCGTATGCGTGCGGCTCGCCCCTATGCGGAGAAAATCCGCGCGGTTGCCGCGCACCTGTCGCGTGCTAACCCGGAATATAAGCATCCTTTTCTGGTTCATCGTGACGGTGTCAAGAACGTCGGCCTGATTACTGTAACTTCCGACAAGGGCTTGTGCGGCGGTTTGAATACCAATATTTTGCGCCTTGCGATAAGCAAGATGAAAGCTTGGGAAGGCGAAGGCAAAGGCATTCTGGTTTGCCCGATCGGCAGCAAAGGGTTGGGTTTCATGAACCGTATCGGAGCCAAGGTAAAATCCAACATGATCGGGCTGGGCGATACGCCGCACATTGAAAAGCTGATCGGTGCGGTGAAGGTGATGCTGGATGCCTATGTGAATGGAGAAATAGATGCCATCTACCTGAGCTATAACCGGTTTATCAACACTATGAAACAAGAGCCATGCATGGAGCAATTGCTGCCGTTGAGTGGTGAGCAGATGGGAACCTCTGCGGGTAATTGGGATTATATCTACGAGCCGGATGCCAAGCTGGTAATCGACGAGTTGTTGGTGCGCTACATCGAGTCGTTGGTTTATCAGGGCGTTGTCGAGAACATGGCTTCCGAACAAAGCGCGCGGATGGTGGCGATGAAAGCCGCATCGGATAACGCCAAGACTGTGATTGCTGATCTCAAACTGGTTTATAACAAGGCGCGCCAAGCGGCCATTACCCGCGAAATTTCAGAAATCGTCAGCGGCGCGGCAGCGGTTGGTTGATGGCGGCAGTGGCAATCTGCCGGGCGAATACGGCGGCAAATTACAGAATTAATTTAGACGGGGAATCTTAAAAATGAGTCAAGGAAAGATTGTTCAGTGTATCGGTGCGGTGGTTGATATCGAGTTTCCGCGCGATCAAATGCCCAAGGTGTATGAAGCGTTGCAACTGGCAGACGCGGGGACTTCGACCGCTGAAGCGGGTTTGACCTTTGAAGTGGAGCAGCAGCTCGGTGATGGCGTAGTGCGTACCATTGCGATGGGCTCTTCCGATGGCTTGCGTCGCGGTATGCTGGTGAATTCCACCGGCAAAGGGATTTGTGTGCCGGTTGGCAAAGGTACACTGGGCCGCATCATGGATGTGTTGGGTCGCCCGATCGACGATGTCGGTGAAATCCAGTGCGACGAACGCCGCGAAATACACCAGAAAGCGCCAAAATTCGATGAGCTGTCACCGTCTATCGATTTGCTGGAAACTGGCATCAAGGTGATCGATCTGGTTTGTCCATTCGCCAAGGGCGGCAAGGTTGGCCTGTTCGGCGGCGCAGGCGTGGGCAAAACCGTGAATATGCTGGAACTGATTAACAACATCGCCAAGGAACACAGCGGGTTGTCGGTGTTCGCCGGTGTGGGTGAGCGTACCCGTGAAGGCAACGACTTCTATCACGAAATGTCAGAAGCGGGCGTTATCCAACTGGACAATCTACCAGAGTCCAAAGTGGCCATGGTGTTCGGCCAGATGAACGAACCGCCCGGCAACCGCTTGCGCGTGGCGCTGTCCGGTTTGACCATGGCCGAGTATTTCCGCGATGAAGGCCGCGACATTCTGTTCTTCGTGGACAATATCTATCGCTTCACGTTGGCCGGTACCGAAGTATCTGCGCTGTTGGGCCGCATGCCTTCCGCCGTGGGTTATCAGCCGACACTGGCTGAAGAAATGGGACGCCTGCAAGAGCGGATTACTTCCACCAAAGTTGGCTCAATCACCTCCATCCAAGCTGTATATGTACCGGCGGATGACTTGACCGACCCGTCTCCGGCAACCACCTTCCTGCACCTGGATTCCACCGTGGTGTTGTCACGCGACATCGCCTCGCTGGGTATCTATCCAGCGGTAGATCCGCTGGATTCCACTTCGCGCCAGCTTGATCCTCTGGTGGTTGGCGAAGAGCATTACAACGTGGCGCGCGGCGTGCAGCAAACGCTACAGCGTTACAAGGAATTGCGCGACATCATCGCGATTCTGGGTATGGACGAATTGGCACCGGAAGACAAACTTGCCGTAGCGCGTGCCCGCAAGATTCAACGTTTCCTGTCGCAGCCGTTCCATGTGGCCGAAGTGTTCACCGGTAGCCCGGGCAAGTATGTAACACTGAAAGAAACCATCAAGGGCTTCAAGGGTATCATCAACGGTGAGTATGACCATCTGCCGGAACAGGCGTTTTACATGGTGGGCGGTATCGAAGAGGCTGTTGAAAAAGCCAAAACTCTGTAGCGGTATAAGGAGACTAGCATGGCAATGACCGTACACGTCGACGTGGTTAGCGCTGAAGAAGCCATCTTCTCCGGGCTGGCAGAAATGGTAGTCGTTCCGGGGGAAATGGGCGAGCTGGGCATTTATCCCCGCCATACCGCGTTGATGACGCGCATCAAACCAGGCTCGGTCAGAATCAAGCGACCGGATCAGGAACAGGAAGAGCTTATTTACGTATCAGGCGGCATGCTTGAGGTGCAGCCAGGTGTGGTGACTATCCTGGCCGACACGGCAATACGCGGAGGCGATCTGGACGAAGCGCGTGCGGTGGAAGCCAAGCAAGCGGCGGAAGAAGCGATGAAAAATCGTGCCTCCGATATCGACTATGCACAAGCCCAAGGCGAATTGGCAGAAGCCATTGCACAGTTGCACGCGATCCAGCAGTTGCGTAAACAAACGGCGCACTAACCGCAAGCAGTCTGTCCGGCTTCCGTATTTTTTGATATGACAGCCTTGTTTCATCTCTTTCAAAACTCCAATAATTCCATTTCTCTATCAATAGTGCATTAGCGTAGGGCGGGTTCTACCCGCCAGGTATAGCTGTCGGGCATAGCCCGACCTACAAATTGTTTACCATTTGATGGGGAATGGGCTCAGGCAATCATTCCCGCAGCAACCGTATTGTTGGTTGTCTCGTCGATCACAATAAAGCTGCCGGTAAAGCGGTTCTTGCTGTAGTGGTCGAGCGCCAGCGGCTGTTGCACTTTCATCGCCACGCGGGCGATGTCGTTCATGTTCAGCTTGGCGGTTTCGTGATGCGCCAAGGTGTTCACATCGACACGGTATTCGAGGCGCGAGAACAGGCACTTCGCCGTGCGCGTGGTGTGCTTGACGATGTATTTTCGATTGAGATCCAGCGGCGCTTCGGCCAACCAGCACAGCATGGCTTCGAATTCCTTGGCGACTTGCGGCAGGCTATCGCTTTTGACGAACATGTCGCCGCGCGAGATATCGATTTCTTCTTCCAGAGTGAGTGTGACTGATTGCGGCGCGTAGGCGCGTTGCAGGTTGCCGTCGTATGTGACGATTTCCTTTACCTTGCTGGTGCGGCCCGAGGGCAGCACGGTGATTGCGTCGCCGACCGCGATTTCGCCCGATTCGATGCGCCCCATGTAGCCTCGGAAGTCATGATGCTCCTGGGTCTGCGGGCGGCACACCCATTGCACCGGATAGCGGAAGTCGGTGGTGTTCACGTCGTAATCGATCACCACGTTTTCCAGAAAATCCAGCAGCGGCGCGCCCTTGTACCAGCTCAGATTGTCACCGTGCTCCACCACCATGTCACCGTTCAGCGCAGACATTGGGATGCAGGTCACTTCATGGATGCCCAACTGCGCGGCAAAGGCGCGGTACTCGGCGACGATGGCGTTGAAGGTGTCTTCGGAGTATCCCACCATGTCCATTTTATTAACCGCCAGCACGATGTGCGGCACGCCGACCAGGCTGGCAAGAAATGTGTGGCGGCGCGTCTGGGTCAGCACGCCTTTGCGCGCGTCGATCAGGATCACCACCAGATTCGCGGTGCTCGCGGCGGTGACCATGTTGCGCGTGTACTGCTCATGCCCCGGCGTGTCGCCGATGATGAACTTGCGCTTCGGCGTGGCGAAGTAGCGGTAGGCGACGTCGATAGTGATGCCCTGTTCGCGCTCGGCTTGCAGGCCGTCGGTGAGCAGCGACAGATCGACGGCGGCCATGCCACGTTTTTCGCTGGTCTTAGCAATCGCAGAGAGCTGATCCTCGAAGATGGATTTCGAGTCGTGCAGCAGGCGTCCGATCAGCGTGCTCTTGCCGTCGTCCACGCTGCCGGCGGTGATGAAACGGAGTAGTTGTGTTGTGTTGCTCATAATTTGTACCTCAAATTTTCCGGCTTCGTCATTCCGGCAAAGGCCGGAATCTAGCGGTTTTATTCAATGTGCCTTTGGCATTGTCACCGCGTTGCGGTGAGCCTTCTTTAATTAACTGGATTCCCGCCTACGCGGGAATGACGGTTCAGAAATACCCTTCCTTCTTGCGCAGCTCCATCGAAGCTTCCGAGGTCTGGTCGTCCATGCGTGTCGCACCGCGTTCGGTGATGCGCGTGGTGGAGGTTTCATCGATAATTTCCTGCGCGTTGCTTGCGTAGGATTCCACTGGCGCGGTGCAGGTCATGTCACCCACCGTGCGGAAGCGCACCGAGAGCACTTCCACATTTTCACCCGGCTTAGGTTGCACCAGGTGCGACACCGGGATCACCGAGTTGCCACGGCGGATCACCTCGCGCTCGTGCGCGTAGTAAATTTCCGGGATATACAGCTTCTCGCGCGCGATGTATTCCCAGATATCCATCTCGGTCCAGTTGCTGATCGGGAACACGCGGATGTTTTCACCGGCATGCACGCGTGTATTGTAGATGTCCCACAACTCCGGGCGCTGGTTCTTTGGATCCCATTGACCGAATTCGTCGCGGAACGAGAAGATGCGCTCCTTGGCGCGCGCCTTTTCCTCGTCGCGGCGCGCACCACCCATGCAGGCATCGAAACCGAATTCGGCGATGGTCTCCAGCAGCGTCACGGATTGATACGGGTTGCGCGGCTTATCCGGGTCTTTAATAACGATACTGCCGCGCTTGATGGAGTCTTCCAGCGAGCGCACAATCAGTCGCTCGCCGAGATCGGCGGCCAACTTGTCGCGTGTCGCGATCACTTCCGGAAAGTTGTGCTCGGTGTCGATATGCACCAGCGGGAACGGGAATTTCGCCGGACGGAACGCCTTCTCCGCGAGGCGCAGCATC
>CAIZNF010000045.1 GCA_903934275.1 uncultured Nitrosomonadales bacterium | reverse complement strand
GGATGGCTATCTCATTAAATGGGCTATGGGAGAAAACCTGATTCTGGCTGATGTTCATCAGGTCTTTGATGGTTTTGAGGCACTGGCATTCCTGCGCCGATATGACTATTGCTTCAAGAATGCACCGCGCCCCGATTTAATTCTGCTCGATCTCAGTATGCCACGTATGAGTGGCTTTGAATGTCTCACTATCATCAAACAGGATGCTGCACTCAGTGACATTCCTGTGGTGGTGTTGTCTACTTCGCACTCAAAGGAGGATATGACTGAATCCCTCAGGCTTGGTGCTGTCGACTATTTCACCAAGCCGATGGACATTCATCAACTCAAGGAAACTATCCGTGTTTTGGGTGAGCGATGGATAATTCCACACTCGGTCAATGTGTCGCAATCAGCCAACAAATAACATGAACGAAATACCCCCACAACCTGTTTCAATCTTGGTGATTGAAGACGACTCTGGTGATTTCGGGTTGATTCGCGCCCATGTGCAGTTGTCTGGACTTGTTTCCGGTGGCGACAAGGAGCCTGTTGTCTGGGCAAAAACACTAGCCGATGGTTTAATAGCAGCGCAGAGCAAGAAGCCGGTACCATGGCTACGCATCCCGGCGTGTATTGCTTGCGCAGCAATGAGTTGACCTGGGATGAGGAGAAGCTGTGGCGCACTTACACCATGCTGACCGATCTGGAGAGCGTATTTCGTAGCTTGAAGAGCGAGCTAGGCTTGCGTCCGGTGTTCCACTCGAAGGAGGATCGTTCGGACGGGCACTTGTTTATCACGGTGCTGGCGTATCAGTGCGTGCAGGCAATACGGGTAAATTTGAAGAAGGCCGGGATCAACGGTTCCTGGACGCAGTTGAGAGATACGCTGGGTGTTCAGCGCCGGGTGACGACCAGTCTGCGGCGTAAAGATGGCCGCACCATCCATGTGCGCAAGAGTACTTGGGCGGAACCTGAATTGATGGCAATTTACCAAGCTTTGGCAATTAATCCGGCTCCGGGAGGGATCAAAAAACTGATCAGTTGACGGGAAAATTACGAGCAAAACGGGTCACTGCAACACTAGTACGCGCTAATTGCATGATTGGGAAGGATGTTTTTGGGGGGATGTTAAAGATGGGTTAAATCACCGTTCACACCCAATCCAAGGTGTGAATGACTTTCTCTAATTTCGGCATCAGCACGCCAACTTCTTCCTTCAATTCCGGGATCAGGTTGTGCTGCATGACGTTCCAGCGTTGCATTATTACCGTGCGTTGTGTAGCATTCATTTGCGGGTGTTGATGAGTTTTTAGATAACTCACCTCTTGCCAGCAATGGCCGCCTGTCTTCCACTCTTTTCGCATTCAATCGCAATTAATTTCGCTCGCATGCAGAGTTTTGCAATATTCTGATTATTAAGGGAGTATAGCTATGAGTTTGTTTGAAAAAATACTCGGTCCAAAATCAAAATACGACAAGAGTCTGCCTTATACATACGAAGCCAGAATTCGCCTGTTTGAGGGGAGCGAAGAATACAACTCCTACTTTGCGGATACGATTTGCGGTCTGGTTGGACATTTGCATCGGAATGACATATCTCCTGATGAAGTGCAGATTATCGAGGTTTACCAGAAGCAGGAATTTCCGATAGACGCAAAGCTATTTGCCACATCGGATCGCCAGTGGCTTTTCAAGCCGGATATATGCCGTTCGTTCGAGGAATATTACAAAGGGCATATACAGGATAACACCTGCTCATTTAATGACAGGGATGGCAAAGGCAGCGGCCCATAGCGGGGTTTTGACGCTTCGGTAAAATCATTAAGGGAGCATTCTTTTAAGTGGTGGATTATCAACACAGGCTGCCAGCCTATCCAAGCAAAACTATTTAACCAGATTCATTTTATGCAATGCACGGAAAACAACACCCCCTTCCAGCGTTCCCCGGCTTCGAGCATATCAAGCGATCATGGAATACTGTTCATGAAAGCTACATGGCTCGTATAAAGCCCGGCGAATATTACGTAACCAAACACGATGAGGGTATTCTCACTCTGTTGGGGTCGTGTATTTCTGCCTGCATTCGGGATCGGGTTTCCGGGATAGGTGGCATGAATCATTTCATGCTCCCTATAGTGCCCGGGCATGAACCGGTTGAATGGGCCGCAGCTGGCCTCGGTGCCGCAACACGTTACGGCAACCATGCGATGGAACATTTGATTAATGAGATAATGAAAAATGCAAATAATGGTTGCAAGCGAGAAAATCTCGAAGTAAAGATATTCGGTGGAGGCAATCTCATAAAAAACATGACGGATATTGGCAACCGGAATATTCTCTTTGTACGCGATTATCTGAAAATTGAACGTATGCAGGTGGCGGTAGAAGATGTAGGCGACATCTACCCCAGAACAGTTATTTATTTCCCTTCCACTGGGCTGGTCCGCGTTAAGTGCTTGCGAACAATGCATATCAAATCGATCTACAGCCAAGAAAATAAATACATGGAAAACGTGGCCGATAAGCCGGTTGCGGGTGATATAGAATTGTTTTAATGATGTCTTTAACGTGAAACTCGTGTAGCGGTTCGTTTGCCCTTTCTGGGTGAAACAACTAGCCATTCGACTAGGCTGCCAACGACCGCAGCCAAGTCGCTGGTTATCCCGCTTGCGGGGGAAAGTTGGTTAGGGGGAAACGGGCATGGCGAGTTCCATTATCAGGGGTGGTACTCGCCATGCCCGTTAGAATAAGCTTGGGAGGATTTTATGGGTCTGGTATGGCGGGAGCAGTTAAGTGTTGGAAATGATGTGATCGACTCCGATCACAAGCATCTCATTGAGATCATCAACTTGGTCGAGCAAAGTTTGGGCACTCAAAATCTGAGTGAACTGACACTTGCGCTCGGTAGTCTTTCACAGTATTCAAAGGCACATTTTGTCAGGGAAGAGAGAATTGCCAAAGCCGCAGGCTATATGCAAATTTCGCATT
>CAIZNF010000044.1 GCA_903934275.1 uncultured Nitrosomonadales bacterium | reverse complement strand
TTGGTGATGATATAGAGCAGCATCGCCGACATGTTGGCCGAATTGAGCAGCACTCTGGGCACATCCTTGATACTCAAATCCTTGTAAACAAAAACGGCGATGATGAAGGCATAGACCGCGCTCATCGCCGCAGCTTCGGTCGGCGTGAACAAACCGGTGTAGATGCCGCCCATGACGATTACGATCAGCAGCAGCCCCCAAGCCGAATCACGAAAAGTTTTCAGACGCTCCGCAAAGCTGGCTTTGGGCATACGCGGATAGTTGAATTTCTTCGCACGATGCCAGGTCACAAAACCCAACACACAAGCCAACGCGATACCGGGCACGATACCCGCCATAAACAACGCGCCGACCGATGTGTTGGTCGCCACCGAGTACATAACCATGACAATAGATGGAGGCACCAGAATACCGAGCGCCCCCGAAGTGGTGATGATGCCAGCTCCGAATTTGTTGGGAAAACCCGCTTTGAGCATGGCTGGCAACAGTATCGAGCCAATCGCTACCACCGTTGCCGGTGAAGAACCTGAAATTGCCGCAAACAAGGCACAGGCAAGCACACCGGCCAGGCCGAGGCCGCCATACCAGTGCCCGACCATTGATGAGGCAAATCTGATCATGCGGCGCGCAACGCCACCGTGGGTGAGAAAATTACCGGCGAGAATAAAAAACGGAATCGCCATGATCTCGAATTTCTCGATGCCGGTAAACAGCTTCAACGCGACCGATTCAATCGGTACCTGCGTGAACATGAACAGAAAACTGAGTACGGTGAGGCCAAGAGAAATCGAGATCGGCATACCGGTCAGCATGAGTACCAACAGTAGTATGAAGATAATTGTGGCGTTCATTTCGGCTCGCCTCCCAAATTTTCACGGCGACGCGCATCAGCATTTCGACGCTCCTGTGCGTCCGTGCCTCCAATCGCATTGCGGCGCTCATCATCGCTACGGCGATTGTCGCCAATCATATTGTGCGTGAGGTCGCGCATGTGCAGGTTGTCATCCAGCGAATAGACATCGATATCAACCTGGGGCGAATCCTCTTCGAGGCCATCAACATGCCCGTGGTCGTGGTGAGGCAAATCGCCAGTCTTGAGAAAACCGACCATAACCTGCAAAAAGCGGAAGCACATCAGACCTGTACCGAGCGGAATCGCGGAGTAAACCATCCAGGTCGGCCATTCGAGATCCGGTGTCGTAGGCCCTTCGGGAATATCGCCGAGTGGGCTGCCAATTAGACTGAGAAAAGCATGGTGCGCGCCGTTTTCCCAAACAAAATAAGCGCCAATCACCCCTACGATCCCGGTAAAAGTTGCCCCGGCGAGCAAACCAAAAACGATAAATTTTGCACGCATTTTTTCATTGAGCCGGTTGATCAGCACATCGACTCCGACGTGGATGCCGGTGCGCACACCGTAGGCGGCACCAAACTTGGCCATCCAGACGAACATGATGATGGTGAGTTCCTGCGCCCAAGTGAAATTGAGTGTCAGGAGCCAGTCCTGCACGACGGGAATACTTGTGCTGGCAGCGTAGCGATGGACGACAGCGACGAAAATAATCAGTGTCGCAGCGGCCATGAGGAAGGTAATTATCCATTCCTCAAGGTGATCGAGATATTTCATGAACGGGGGCTCACCCTGGTTAGCGGTATGTATGCTGAGCGCAATGTGGCGTGACGGCGACCACCGTCGCGTTCGCGCCGGTGGTTTAATGTTGAAGGCTTACAGCTTGCCCGGATCGAAGCCGGTCTCTTTGTATATGGATTTCAGCAATTCACTGCCGACGCGATCAGCCATCTTGGTGTGCACTGGTGCCATCGCTTTTTTGAATGCCATTTTTTCTTCATTGGTTGGAGTATAGACAACTGTCTTGCCGCTCTTCCTCACACCTTCAAGTGCGGAATCATTTTCTTCCTGGGCAATCTTGTTGGCGTAAATAGTGGCTTCCTTCACGGCCAGCTCAAGCTGTCCGCGAACGTCAACCGGCAAACTCTCCCAAAATTTCTTGTTGACGATGACGGCGTAGCCGAGATAACCGTGATTGGTCAAGGTTAGATGTTTTTGAACTTCGTGCATTTTCTGAGTGTACAGATTGGAGATTGGATTCTCGGTACCATCCACGACACCCGTCTGTAAAGCTTGATAGACTTCGGAGAAGGCCATCACTTGCGGCAAGCCGCCGACCGACCGAATCTCCTCTTCAAGCACTTTGGACGACTGAATACGCATTTTTTTGCCCTTCAGATCAGCCGGGCTTTTTATGGGCGTATTTGCCGAAAAAGACTTAAAGCCGTTATCCCAGAACGCCAACCCCTTGATACCTTTTGGTTCCAACTTAGCCAGCAATGAAGCGCCAATCGGTCCTTGCGTAATCTTGTGCAAATCGGCAGTATCGTCAAAGATGTATGGGAAATCGAAGGCTTCAAATTCCTTCACACCGAGCGGGCCAAATTTCGCCAATGATGGAGCCAGCATCTGTACTGCACCGATTTGCAGTGCCTCCATCTCTTCCTTATCCTTGTACAACGCACTGTTCGGATAGACCTCTACTTTGACTTTATTCTTGGTCAATTCCGCAGCTCTCTGGGCAAAAAACTCAGATGCCTTGCCCTTGGGCGTGGCGGCCGCAACCACATGGCTGAATTTGATGATAATGGGGTCGGCAGATACTGCCAAAGACAGACACAACAACAAACCACCGCATAACGCGCCCAAATTTCTCACAATTTCCTCCTTGAGTAGATTGACAACACTGATGCTAAAACTCCTTAGCCGGGACATCATAATCCGATTAGATGCAAGGCACAATACGACGAGCGCATAAGAGTACGACTATAAGTTTTTATCAAAAGAGTTGCTTATTTTTGAAACGCGGGAGATGCAATCAACACGGCCGCTGAGATGAAACTGGGTTCATGATGCAATCAACACGGCCGCTGAGATGAAACTGGGTTCATAGCGGTTCTCTACAACCAATGCCGCATCGAATAGCCGCCGATAAAAGGCCGCTGCATGGCGGCCCGCATGATTTGCCTTCCCCACTTGAATTCCTTGTACAACACAACGAAGTCCCACATGTCGCGCAACACCTTGGCGCGGTCGCGCCAGCCCAGCGCCATCAACGCGGCTGGAAAGTCGGCTTCGTGCGGACGGTCGAAAGCGATTTTGAGCGGGTTCCACTGGTCGGTCGTGCGGCGCACTTCTGACGCGATCATTTTGCGATACACCTCCTGCATCAGGCGGTTGCGCAACCTTGCTTCCACAATAGCCTCGCCACAAATCGCGCCGGAATGCAGCGCGCAACTCATGCCCTCTCCGATCATATTGAGAAATCCCGCCGCCTGCCCGGTGATCAGCACGTTGCCCTTGCCGAACACATAACGGTTGATCAGCGATGGTCCGAAATTTTCGCCGCAGCCTTCGTCGTCAACGGCATCATGCAGACGTACGCCATGTTTCTCGGAAAAGTAATTCACCACATTTTCATGCTTCTTCGCGAAATTGTCGCCGCGCTTAAAACCCACGCCGACGATCTGCCGCCCATCGCGGGCGTGGCTCCATGTGTAATGACCGAGATCGGGATGAAACCAGAAATGAAAATACTGCTCATCCAGCGGGCACTCAATAATCTCATGGAATTTCTGCCCAACAAAAAACCAGGGAATCGACTTCTGATATTCCGGGTAAACCGCGCGCACCACCGGCGAATTCGGGCCATCCGCGCCGATAACTTGGCGCGCGCGATACTCGACCGGCTCACCATTTTTTTTTGTCCGCACGATCACATGATCGCCGTTGTCCTGCAAGCCGACGAACGAAGTCTGATCGTGAACTTCCGCCCCGCTGCGCTGAATCGCCCAGTGATCGGCGTATTTGCGGTGCAAGTGCGGGGTCGTGCCACCATAAAAGTCCATCGGGATCGACACCATGCTGGGAAAGTGAAAAGTCACGCCACGGCACGAAACAGGATCATGCAGCGTTTCGCGCGGCAAGGAGCCGAAATTCTCCAGCAAAAAACGATGCCCGCGCGGCGACAAAATACCGCTGCAAATCTTGTGACGCGGCAACTGGAAACGCTCCAGCACGATAGTCTCCAAACCCGCATCCACCAAGCGCTTGGCGGCAGCGGCGGCGGCCAACCCTGCTCCGACGATTACTACATCAACTGTGCGCATTAAAACCCTTCAATAAATTTTCACGAATATGCAATTGTAGGTCGGGCTCTGCCCGACATCATTTATTTGTGGCGGGTAGAACCCGCCCTACCACTGCATTAATTAGTATCATGCCAATCCTCCGCCAACTCTGCCAGATGCACCACCGGGACATCACTGACTTTCTCAAAAGCCACGCGATCTTCCAGGTTCTCGACCACGATGCGGGTGATGCTGCGGCCATGCAACACCCAGCGCGCTTGTGCATCGTCGTCCGGTGTCATCAATCCAAGCCTCTGCGGCAAGCCGCGCGCGGTGGCGGGTATGGCGATGCGTTGCAGGTCGAGGTTGAACTCACAGCCGCATTCCTTGTGCAAGCGGTCGTAGTGTTTTACCAGCCGCACATAATCGGCATGGTAGGCGCGCGGCTCGATCACATACAGGTCTGTTGTGCGCAGGTTGCGGCGGACAGCTTCGAGCGAGCTCAATGTTTCGCCCAAGCTCAATACTTTTGCGGCGGGCAACCACTGCGCCAAATAGGGCAGCAGTAGGCCATCGGCAGCAATGACCTTATCCGCGCGCCGCAACGACTCTACCAATGCAGCCAATCTCCCGGATGGGACGGACAGGCCCGCTTCTAATGCCAGCGAAATATCGGCTCCATCATCATGTGCCACGACAAGCACACCCGCTCTTCCAAGCAATGCCACGATGTGATTCAGGAGAGCGGGATGCGCGCGAAATGCTTCGCTAGCCAGCAACGCAGTTTTTTTCTGGTAGCTCGGAGCAGGCCGTTTTGCCTGCGCCACCATGAGTTCCTGCCTTGCAGCTGTTTGCTGATGAGGCCGTTGCCCGCGCAGCTTCAATATCATGCCGCTGATGTCTATCTGTTCCGGGCACACCGGATCGCACGCACGACATAAGGTGCAATCCTGCACCGCATCGGCCAGATCACCTGGTGTAGCGCCGTGTTGCAGCGCCTTTGCCCAGCCAAGCGGGCTGTGTTGCAGGTCGCGTTTGTTGCGCCACACCGGACACACCAGCGTACACAAGCCGCAGCCGCTACAGTCGCTGTAGCTCTTGCGTATAGCA
>CAIZNF010000043.1 GCA_903934275.1 uncultured Nitrosomonadales bacterium | reverse complement strand
TGCGGCAATTCATCCACAATTCGGTGTGTCATTTTATTTCCTTTCGCCTATCGGGATGGCTCTTGCGCGCTTTGCGATCCATAGTTTCGCGATACCACCACAATCCCGTATGCACCCAGAAAAATATAAACACCCCGGCGAGCAAAGCCCACATGAATCTGGATACGATCCACACTTGTGGATAGCGCTCAAAATCACTGGTATTGGCGTGCGGGCTGAACGTCACAAACCCTTGTGTCGCTCCTTTATGGCATTTTTGGCAAGTATTCAGACGGTTATCAGGATGCACTTTCGATTCCGTATCTTTGGGGCTCAAAATGCCGTGACTGCCGTGGCAGTCATAACACTTGGCCGTATAACCATAGCCAAGTTTATTGATCTGCCCATGATAGGTATCCCGATAGGATTTTAAATTCTCCGCATGGCAATTTCCGCAATTCTCGGCGATAGATATTTTGAACGTCTCTTTCAATGTTGTCGTGATGCCGTGAGAAGAGTGGCAGTCGGCACAATCTGCGGCTTTCAAGTTGTGCTTTTCAAGGACCTGTTTGCCATGAACAGACGTTGCATATTCTTCCAATTCATCTGTATGGCACTTTTCGCCGCACACGTTCGGCACGGTCAGATGCCAATCCGAACGCCGGGAGGTACCCAAAGGAGGGATACTGAAAGTGTGCGTGTGATGGCATTCGTCACAGACTGCGTTGGCGCGCGTCTTATCTTCTTTATTGGGCCGTGCATGAAAGGAATTTTTGTAATATTCGATATTCTTGGCTACCACCCCTAACCGCTCTTTTTCCTTGGTCAGATTCTCCTTCTTGGCGGTTTCCCACAACTCCTGATGGCACGCCGCGCAATCGGCTTTTTGCCCCGCGCCTTTCTTGTGCGGGGCGACCGCATCCGTAATGTCCTTGTGGCAAGCTATGCATTGCATTTCGCTATGCACGATTTTGCCTAATTTCTTATTGTCTATGCCATGCGACGATTGCGATTTGCCGTTTACATCTGTGGCTCCCGGATTCCCTTTGCTTGCGTCGTGACAGGTCAAACAGGTTGCGTTGTCGAGCTTGATCGGTGGAGCTGTAATTCTATGGCTACCCGCAATTTCTTTAGCTGTAGCTTCTGCTTGAAAAACAGCAAACGGGCTTGTCAGGCAAATGGCTGCCGCCATCACCGCGTATTTAATACTATGGAAAATTCTATACATTATTATTTTTCACCCGCTCCATTTACTCCTGCTAACCGCCAATTTTTGGGCGATTAGCGGGCACGTTAGTTACTTGGCCGCTTGGGCGGAGTAGTGTGTGGCGATAGCTTCGATGGTGGCATCTAAATACAATACGGAGCTTATTTTGTGCATGGCAGAATTACCACGGCTGTCATCGCGATATGCTGTCATTGCATTGATCAAATAGGTGCGGTTTTGCCCCTTGAGCTTGGGTGTCAACATTTCCGGATTGGTACTGCCGATGTTATGGCAAAGATCGCATTTTTTTGCCAGCGCGTCGATAGTCTCCGGCGGCGTAAATGTGCTTTGCGTGGGTTGCTCCGAGGAAAAGAAGGCTGCGATCTTTTCGATTTCGCTGTCTTTTAACCCGCCGATTGTCTGGTGCATCACACCGTGATCACGCACCTTGTCGCGATAGGCCTTGATCGTGGTATTGAGATATTTCACGTTTTGCCCGGCCAGATTGGGAATACTGGTGTCGTCACTGGAACCCATGGAGCCGTGACATTTGGCACAATTGTTGGTGAACTGCTTTCCCTCGGAGGTGTTGGCCTCATTACGGGCGACAGATTTCGGTTTATTAAAAGCAAAATATAAGGCTATATTTTCCAGGTCAGCCTGGCTCAACCCCGTCAACTTTTCATGCATGGTGGGCATGATGCGCGTACCGTCCCGATAGGCTTTGGTCGCCTTGACAATATATTGCGGGTGCTGCCCAGCCAAGCGCGGCACACCGGCTTCTGTGTGGTTGCCATCAGCACCGTGACAACGGGCACAGGGCTTGCTCAACTCCTGACCGCGATCATAGTAGGAGTAACTCGCGCTCACATTTCCAGAGTTGCTTAGCGGCGGCAGGCTAGCGTAGTAGCCAAGCACGTTGCGCAGTTGATCAGGAGATAATTCTTTGGCGATTTCCATGACATTGCCACTGCTGCCTGCACGTTTTCCGTGATCGTACGTCTGGGCAGCCTTGAGCAGATAGGTTTCAATTTGGGCCGCGAGATTGGGGATATTATCCTTCACGCCCCGGCCATCCATACCATGACAGCTGGCGCAGGATTTTTCAGCCAACACCTTGCCGCCAGCGATATCTACGGGTAATTGCTGCTGCGCACTTGATCCTTGCTTATCAGAACAGCCTGCCAGCAAAGCCAGCAACAATGTAATTCCAACTAAATATTTATTCATGGCTATCTCCGAATTGAGGCGCGGTTAACGTGAAGCAACATTAATTAACTTTGAAAAAAGTCACCGTGAGAGCGGTCACCAAGCCGCGATGAGTTGTCGGAGAATCGCGGCCTGGAGACCGCTCCCACAGTGTGTGCAACTGTTTCATTATCGGGGTATTTTGGCCAATGCCCGTTAAGTACGTTTGAATCAAGTACAAAGCACTATTCACCGCATTCTACAACACCCATGTGTGTATTTTGTTACATTTTGTGGTCAACATCCCCTTCTGAAAAAGAAATGGAATACTGTACCTCGGGCGGGTTCACCCTTTATCTTCGAGCTTCAATCGGCCGATCAAGCCCTTGGTCAATCATTGACACGGGGTCTTCTATTGGTTCGATATGAGTGGTGATATGCGCATGGGGCAACGCGCCGCGAATATCCACCTCTATACGCTCAGCCCAGTCGTGACCCTGTTGCACCGTCCAATGTCCCGGCACCAGGACGTGCAGGGTCACGAAGGTGCGACTGCCTGCCTGACGGGTGCGCAGGGCATGGAAATCCAGCCCCTGCTCGCGATACACAGCCAGCACCGCATCAATTTGCTCCAGCTTTTCTACAGGCAACGAAGCATCCATCAGGCCGGCAGCCGAACGCCGCATGAGGTGCCAGCCGGTCCAGATAATGTTAACCGCAACGATCAGGGCGATGATCGGATCGAGCCAGAGCCAGTTAGTCAGCCATACCAGACCCACGCCAATAATCACTCCCGCCGAAGTCCATACGTCGGTCATCAGGTGGTGCGCATCGGCTTCCAGAGTTATCGAATTGCGCCTTTTTCCCACTTCCAACAAAATACGAGCTGTGACGAAATTGATGATCGAGGCCACTACCGAGACCAGCAACCCAATCCCAACCGCCTCGAGTGGAACAGGGTTCATCAGTCGGTCAACGGCTGTATAGCCAATGGCAAGCGCCGCCAACAAGATCAGGAATCCCTCGAAAGCACTGGAGAAATATTCCGCCTTGCCGTGTCCGTGGGCGTGATCGTCGTCGGCAGGCTGCTCCGCCAGCGTCAACATCCAGAGCGCCATCAGCGCCCCCGCAAGGTTCACAAATGACTCAATGGCATCAGACAAGAGCCCGACCGATCCGGTCAACTTCCACGCCACTCCTTTAAGCAGGATGGTGGCAATTGCCGCAGCGATAGATAGCCAGGCGTAGCGTTTCAGCGATTGGGGCAGCGTGGCTTCGGGGTTCATAGGGTTTCCATAACACATTACCTAACGGGCATGATGCCAAAACACCCCGAATAATGAAACAGTTG
>CAIZNF010000042.1 GCA_903934275.1 uncultured Nitrosomonadales bacterium | reverse complement strand
CTTTCATGGCTGAGCACCCGATCATGGGCGCGTTGCTGATGTTCGGAGTGATGATGGGTATGCTGTTCGCCGTCAGCGCGTTGCGCGACAGCGTGTGGGGCATCGCCGCCCTGCTGGGCTTTACTCTCGTGGCGGGCATATTTCTCGGCCCGATCCTCCAGGTTGCACTGCACCTGAAAAATGGCGCGCAACTGGTCGGCATGGCCGCAGGCGGAACCGGCATCATCTTCTTTACACTGGCAACCATCGCCACCGTGACCAAGAAAGATTTCAGCTTCATGGGCAAGTTTCTGTTCATCGGGTTGATCCTGCTAATCGTTGCGTCGCTGGCGAATGTGTTCTTCCAGATACCCGCCCTGTCGCTGACCATTTCCGCGATTGGCGTGATGATTTTCTCGGCATACATCCTGTTTGATGTCAGCCGGATCGTACACGGCGGCGAAACCAACTACGTGATGGCGACGTTGGGACTATTTCTGAGCATCTACAACCTGTTTATCAACCTGCTAAGCTTGCTGATGGCATTCAGCGGCGAACGCGATTAACAAAATAGAGGGAGCCTCTCTATAGCGTCGAAAAAGGCGACCGGACGGTCGCCTTTTTTACGTTCGTATGCTGACTTCTCGTAGAATGTGCACGCTTTTTTTCCAACGCGATTTCTCGTGTCGCATACCGCGTGATATTCTCTGACATCCTGAAAAAGTATTCTTAAAAGAAGCACAAACCATATGTCCGTATCCATCAAGACCCCGCAAGAAATCGAAAAAATGCGCATAGCCGGTCGCCTGACTGGCGAAGCACTCGACTACATTACACCGCTCATCAAGGCAGGCGTGACGACCAACGAGCTGGACAAGCTGTGCCATGACTTCATCGTCGACATGCAGCATGGCATCCCCGCGCCGCTCGACTATGCGCCGCAAGGGCACACGCCCTATCCAAAATCTATATGCACCTCGATCAACCATCAGGTATGCCACGGCGTACCGTGCGACAAGGCACTCAAGAACGGCGACATCGTAAACCTGGATATCACCGTCATCAAGGATGGCTATCACGGCGACAGCAGCCGGATGTTCTATGTCGGCGAGCCGTCTATCCAGGCCAGACGGCTCTGCGAAATTACTTGGCAATCGCTATGGCGCGGCATACGCGTGGTCAGACCGGGCGTTTATTTGGGCGACATCGGCCATGCCATCCAGAGTTTTGTCGAACCGCTCGGCTACAGCGTGGTGCGCGAATTCTGCGGTCATGGCATCGGAAAATTTTTCCATGAAGCGCCGCAAGTGTTGCATTATGGCCGACCAAAAACCGGCTTGAGGCTTGAAGCCGGCATGATTTTCACCATCGAGCCGATGATCAATGCCGGCAAGGCGGCCATCAAGCATCTCGGCGACGGCTGGACCGTAGTCACCAAAGACCACAGCCTGTCGGCGCAATTCGAGCACACCATACTCGTCACCGATACCGGTTTCGAAGTATTGACCATTTCCGATGGCTGCCCTCCCCCGCCTCCACTCTGACGACGATGTACCGACGTTGCGCGATTCGTTGCGCAGCGACCGTTCTGCGCTGGAACAGAGTTTCCTGAAACACAACAATGCAACGCGCTTACTCGCTGCGCACACCCGGTTGGTCGACATCTACCTGCGTCGCATCTGGCAGCAGCTCGCCATGCCTGGCCGCATCGCACTGGCGGCGGTGGGCGGCTACGGACGCCGCAAGCTATACCCCAGATCGGATATCGACTTGCTGATCCTGCTGGATGCCGAACCGGATGATGCCTTACAACAACAATTGCACCGGTTGATCGGCGTGCTATGGGATATCGGGCTGGAAGTCGGCCACAGCGTGCGCACCATCGACCAATGCATGAGCGCATCCGCCGACATCACCGTACAAACCAACCTGCTTGAAGCACGCCTGCTGTGTGGGAACAAGGAGCTGTTCAAAGAGTGGAACGATAG
>CAIZNF010000041.1 GCA_903934275.1 uncultured Nitrosomonadales bacterium | reverse complement strand
TCAAACATATGCGGTGCACTAAAATTCTTCTCGCGCCTTATTTCGCTTAGGATTTTTAATTTATAGAGGCTTCCTTACTCCATACTTGGCAAAAAATCAGCTGAATCAGGTATAATCCTCCGCTTTTCTCCAGCCCTTAATCGCCTCACAGGCCGTAAGCAACCGCAATCGGGAAATTGAATATGGCAAAACTTAGCGTCAAGAAAAAGCAGGACAAAAAACAAGCTGTTGTTATCTTGCAGCCGATCATCGACCCGCAGCAGGATAGCGAGGCACGGCGCACACGCCTGAAAGCCTTGATCGTGCTGGGCAAGGAGCGCGGCTACCTGACCTTCGCGGAAATCAACGACCACTTGCCGGATATGCTCGAAGTCGAGCAGATCGAAGGCGTGGTGAGCATGATCAACGACATGGGCATCACGGTATGCGATGTCGCTCCCGATGCCGAAACGCTGATCATGACGGATGCCGCACCTGCGGTGGCCGACGAAGATGCCGCCGAAGAAGCCGAAGCTGCGCTGTCCACGGTAGACTCCGAATTTGGCCGCACCACCGACCCGGTGCGCATGTATATGCGCGAAATGGGCACGGTTGAATTGCTCACCCGTGAAAAAGAAATCGAGATTGCCAAGCGCATCGAGGAAGGTCTGAAGCACATGATTCAGGCGATTTCCGCCTGCCCTGCGACGATTGCCGAAATTCTGATACTGGCCACGAAAATCGGAAACGATCAGTTGCGCATCGACGAGCTGATCGACGGCTTTGTGGATTCAGAGGACGAGGCAGTCCTCGGCGAGGAAGGTGATGAAGAAGCGGAAGAAGAAGAAGAGGAAACCGCCACTAACGCCGCCACAGAGGAGGAGGATGAAGAAGCAGTCGCCGCTGCTGCCGCCGCAAATTTGGCGCAACTGAAGGCCGATGCGCTGGCGCGTTTTGCCGTAATCGCCGACTTGTTCGCCAAAATGGGCAAAGCCTACGAAAAATACGGCTATCGCAGCAAGCAGTATGACAAGTACCAGTCCGGCATCTCCGACGAACTGATGAGCTTCCGCTTTTCCGCAAAGCAAGTGGACGCGCTGTGCGACACAATGCGCAATCTGGTTGAAGAAGTGCGCCGTAGCGAGCGCGGTATTCAGGATATGTGCGTGACGAAAGGCAAGATGCCGCGCCCGCACTTCATCAAAACTTTCCCCGGCAACGAAGATAATCTGCAATGGGTCGCGCAGGAACTCAAAGCGAAAAAACCTTATGGGGAAACGCTGGAACGCCATCAACACGCCATTGTCGAGCAACAGAAACGCCTGCTGGATTTGCAACGGCGCGTCGGTATTCCGATCAAGGATCTGAAGGAAATCAACAAGCAGATGACCAACGGTGAAGCCAAGGCACGCCGCGCCAAACGCGACATGATCGAGGCCAACCTGCGCCTAGTGATTTCCATCGCCAAGAAATATACCAATCGCGGATTGCAATTCCTTGACCTGATCCAGGAAGGCAACATCGGTCTGATGAAGGCGGTGGACAAGTTCGAGTACCGCCGTGGCTACAAATTTTCCACCTATGCGACCTGGTGGATCCGCCAAGCGATCACCCGCTCAATCGCCGATCAGGCGCGTACCATCCGCATTCCGGTGCATATGATCGAAACCATCAACAAGATGAACCGTATCTCGCGGCAATACATGCAAGAGACCGGGCAGGAGCCGGATGTCGCGACACTGGCGATCAAGATGGAAATGCCGGAAGACAAGATCCACAAGATACTGAAAATCGCCAAAGAGCCAATTTCAATGGAAACGCCAGTGGGCGATGACGACGATTCGCACCTCGGCGATTTCATTGAAGACTCGAATACTGCCGTGCCGATCGACGCGGCAATTTACGAGAGCCTGCGCGGTGCGACTGAAGACATTCTCGACAGCCTGACGCAGCGCGAGGCGAAGGTATTGCGGATGCGCTTCGGCATCGAAATGAACACCGACCACACGCTGGAAGAAGTCGGTAAACAGTTCGATGTCACCCGCGAACGCATTCGCCAAATCGAAGCTAAAGCCCTGCGCAAACTCCGTCATCCGTCGCGTTCCGAGAAGCTAAAAAGCTTCCTCGACAGCGAAGGTTAATCGTTCACGGGCCCTTAGCTCAGTTGGTTAGAGCAGAGGACTCATAATCCTTTGGTCCGCGGTTCAAGTCCGCGAGGGCCCACCAAAAAATCAAAGGCTTACAGAAATGTAGGCCTTTTGTTTTTTGGTTAGCAGACCATTAGTAGACTTTTTGAAGGGGTGAAAGATGATTGATTTAATTTGCCAAGCTAAGAGGTTTAATCAAATTTAGGCAAGCGTTTCAAAAAAACTGATTTGCATATTCCCAAATCTTCTGAACATAACGTCCATTGAGCGGATACTCACTGCAAAATAATGGTCAGCAAAAATGATAGGGTTAATTCGGTGGCCGTTGCCACGTCATTTTTACCGGGCAATCAGCGGCGAAGCTTGAGTCAAACGCTCGTCGTAGGTGTGGGTAGTGTGTTTGTATAAGCCCAGCACCTTGCGCACATAATTGCGCGTCTCCCGAAATGGCGGAACGCCTTTATAGCGGTTCACATTCCCTTCCCCGGCATTGTAGGCTGCCACCGCTAACACCACATCACCGCGATAGTAGGAAAGCAGCCAGCGTATATATTTCAATCCACCTTTGATGTTTTGCGTAGCATCGTAAGCATTGCGCACATTAAACCGCTCGGCAGTAGCGGGGATCAGTTGCATCAAACCTTGCGCTTCCTTATTTGATTTTACCCCGGTATTGAAATTGGACTCGGTGCTGATAATGGACAATACCAACTTGGGGTCGATTGAATACCAGCGCGCCAGCGTGCCCACGAGATCAATTACCCACCTTTTGCTTTTTGGCAGCGACGCGAGGTGCTGCTCGATGCCATTGTCTTTTGAAGCCATTTCGGCTTCAGGGCTATCATCAGCTATAGGGCGCTCTGGCAACACCGATGGATCATTCATACAGCCCGGCAATTCCGAGGTGCTAAGCTGAACGGTTTCCAGCATATCCCGCGCTTGTGCGTGCCCCTGATGGGCTGCTTGCGAAAACAAGGCTGCCGCAAATGCGCGATTTTCCGGCACCCCCCTGCCAAACGCATAGAGCATTCCCAGCCGATACTGGGCTTCAATACTGCCGAGACGGGAAGCCTCACAGTACAGCGCAGCCGCATTCCACATTTCAAAAGAATTGCGCACAGCAAGTTCGAGTATCACGGCTTTTTTTAACAGCGCACGCACCTGGGGCGGATCGGCAGCCAGATCCGATAAATCATCCTCTTCCGCATGGCTCAGTGTCGGGCACAACGCAAATATCAGCGCGGCACACACCCATATCCGTTTGATGCATACGCCTGCTCTGCGCATAACGAAACCTTTCAATCCCAAATTTGGGGTAATCCAAATTCGGCTGAATATAGTGGCGTGCATCCGGCTTAGGGTTTTATCAATTCCAATACATTCTTCTGCATCGAATTGTAGATCGACAAGGCTTTAAGCGATGCTTGTGTCCGCACGTTATTTTGCGCCAGATTTGATGATTCTTTAGCGTAATCGGTATCGCTGATGCGGCTCTTGGCGGCAGCAATATTTTCATAACTGTTGCTCAAATTGGCCAATGTGGAACTCAGCGCTGCCTGAGTTGCGCCAATAGAAGATTGTTGTGCACCTACGCTGTTTATGGCGCTATCCAGCGAGATGAGTGCATTGGCCGCATTTGCCTGATTGGTGACATCAAGATTGGCAACCCCCAAACCCTGGCTGGAAGCATTACCCAAGCTCAGCGTTTGGGTATCCCCCGTGTTTGCACCTGCTTGAACTTGCCCGTTAAAAGTGCCGTCAAGAAGTTTCTGCTCGTTAAATTGCGCGTTACCGGCAATCTGGTCGAGACCTTGTGCAAGCTGATTTATTTCACCTTGAATCGCCTGCAAATCGCTACCGCTATTTGCCCCATTTGCGGCTTGGACGGTGAGTTCGCGCATACGTTGCAGGATATCTGAAACCTGACTCAAAGCACCGCCAGCTGTAT
>CAIZNF010000040.1 GCA_903934275.1 uncultured Nitrosomonadales bacterium | reverse complement strand
TTCATATATTGGGCCAACGCGCAAGTATTTGAAATAACCTGCCCCAGTTTTTTTGCGCCGTAAACTCTTATCGTGAACCAAGTTTTGAGCGCCCTGAAACCGCGCGAAAGATCCGGCCCGAAGTCGCACGGCCACGGTGCCCCCGCCGCCATTCCGCGTGCTTCCCGTTTCAGGTAAGCTGCCGGTGAGGCAAACGTGCCGTGGTGCAGTGCGCCATCTCTCGCTAGGATAAACCCCGCGTCATAAGGCACTTGCCCCCATTTATGAAAATCGAAGGCGATGGAGTCGGCGCGTTCTATGCCTTGCAGGCGCGGGGCAACATCCTCCGCCAACATGCCGAGCGCGCCGTACGCGCCGTCGACGTGAAACCAAATTTTTTCGCGCTGCGCGACCTCCGCAATGGCAGCAAGCGGGTCGACTGCGCCTGTATCCACAGTGCCTGCTGTTCCGGCAATAAAAAATGGGGTCATGCCCGCCTGCCTGTCCGCCGCGATGGCAAACTCAAGCGCAGCAACATCCATCTGGTGTCGGTCATTCACCGGGATCATGCGTAGCGCGCCGCTTCCGATGCCCGCCATATCCATCGCACGGGCAATGCTGATATGCGCGCTGACAGAGGTATAGGCACTCAAGTGTCCGGCGGAAATCCCGTTTTGTCGCACACTGACCCCCAATGCTGCGGTGCGGGCGATCAGCACACTGATCAAATTTGCCATGGAAGTGCCGGTCACAAATAGGCCGCTGGCGGTCTTAGGAAAGCCAAACAAATCACGCACCCACTGCACTATCTGCCGTTCCACTTCAACGGGTGTCTGGTCGCGTCCGCCGAGATTTGCATTCAGCCCGGCTGCCAGCATTTCAGCCAGCATGCCAACGGGTGTTCCGCCACCGTGAACCCAACCCATAAAACCGGGATGGGCGTTTCCCACGGAATAGGGAAGCACATTCCGCATGAACGTGTCGTGTGCCGCCGCGAGATCAAGCGGTTGCCCATCAAGCGGCTGGCGAAATGAATCCCGCACCTCCTGCGGAATAACCTGCCAGACCGGCCGCTCGCGCAGATGTTCGAGATAGTCCAGCATATCGTCCAACATCCGATGACCTTGCGAACGAAATGCCTGCCAATCGGATGGATCCAGCGTGTCTTCAGAGGTTTCCAGCATAGCCATGTTAAATTGGAGTCGGTGTGAGTACGGAACTCGTAAGGGGTGCAACCAATTCACGCATTGCCCAAGGCAATTTATGAATTGCCCCTGCACAAGCATCTCACGCTGATAACCCATCCGGATTAAAATGGAATTAGAATCAGGCATCCCTCACAATTTACTTGAGTAGCAATCTAACGCGCACACTATCAAGCCGTTTTGACGAACTGGGGGATGAATTGGCATCTATTTACCGCTTGATACATCAAGTTTCTCTTGATAATGCCGATAGCCTGGGCTATACGCCACTCGCTATTAAGTTAGCGGACAGGCTGCAAAAGCATTCGAAGAACAAAGGCAATTTCGCCTATACTGCAAAAAATACTATATTGCCCTAAGTTTTTTAGAATACTTGCCGATATAACACCCGACGGCATAATTTTGAGAACCGCCAGATTGAGAGGACAACCGTGAAAATCGACAAACCCGGTAATGCGCTACCCGCCAGCTCGACAAGCGAGGGTGCTACGCGCGCCAACAGCAAGAACAAACCCGGCCAGACACCTACATCGCAACAGCCGGCAGGCACCAACTTCTCGCTTGGCTCCACTGCGGCACATCTGCAAAGCATGGAAACCAGCATGGCTGGGACACCGGTCGTAAACGCAGCCAAAGTTGCGGAAATCAAGCAGGCTATCAGTGAAGGCCGCTTTCAAGTGAACACCTCCGTGGTCGCTGACCGCCTGATTGCGACTGTGCGCGACCTTATTGGCGGCAAGGGTTGATTAAAAAATAAAACCGGATTTCCCCTTGAATCAAAACCACATCACCAAATTGCTCGGTGCGTTAACTGCCGAGCTTGCTGCGTTGCGGAAATTTGTTCATCTACTGGAGCAAGAGCAAGGTTTATTGTTGGAAAACAATACCGACCAGCTGCTTGAGTTTTCGGAGCAAAAAACGACCCAAGCCATCAGCCTTAACGAGCTTGCCGAATCCCGCCGCAGCCTATTACGGGAAAATATTCAAGAAATTACCGTCGAAACCATCCGCGCATGGTTGAAAACTCACAGCACAGAAGGCTTGGAAATTTGGCAAGAAATCCGCACGCTGGCGGAATCCACACAGAAAATCAACCATACCAATGGCGAACTGATTCAGATGAAATTGCGCCACAACCAGAAATCGCTTGCAGTGCTGAGCAATGCGGTGAACAAGGCCAATCTGTACGGCCCGGACGGGCAGACCAACTTTTCGCCTGGTAGCGGCAGGTCGCTGGGTAGCGGCTGAGAGCATTTTTTCGCCCCCTTATTCACCAACTCCAGCTTCCCTATCCAAATTGGGCGATGCTATCGTAATAGTTACACGCCGGTTCCTGGCACGATTTTCCGCACTATTATTCGGCACCAGCGGTTGATTGGATGCTAAACCCATCACAGCAACGTGTTTTGCCGGTACGCCGCTATCAATCAGCACCCTGACCACGCTGCTAGCACGCGCTGATGATAGCTCCCAGTTGGAAGGGAACTGCGCAGTCGCGATAGGTGTGTCATCAGTATGACCTTCCACCTCGATAGGCATATCTTCCTTACTCAACACCGCCGCCACCTGGCGCAACACATCCAACGAGCTGTCTTGCAACACTACTTCACCCGTACCGAACAGCGTGCTGGCGCTGATATCCATAACCACTCCGCGTTTGGTCTGATTGATGTTGACCATACGCTGTTTAATCATTGAAGCCATAACTTGACTCAACCCGTTGGCCAGTTTTTTCATGCGGTCGTCTATTTTGCGCTGCTGCTCGCCCAGTTGCGCGGTGCGCTTGTCCACCAACACTTTGTTTCTGTTTGCCAATGTAACAATCGTTGGCCTCTGCTGCTGGGCGGGCGCAACAAGTGGCTGGTTAGGCGGAACAAGCGGCGAAGTTGGGTTTATTTGTTTGGTAAAGGCAATATTCAGCGATTCGCTGAATACTTTATACTTCGCTTCATTCACCGAGGAAATGGAGTACATCACCACGAAAAAAGCAAACAGCAAGGTAATGAAGTCGGCATAAGAAACCAGCCAACGATCATTGCTGCTGTGCTCCGCGCGTTTGCCACGACGCTCCATGCTCAGGCTAAATAACTCTGCAACCTGGTTTCAATCAACCGGGGGTTGTCGCCGTTAGCAATGGCCGTAAATCCGTCGACCAGCATTTCGCGCATATCCGCCTGTTGCGTAATAATTGCTTTTAATTTATTGGCCATTGGCAAGTACAACAAATTGGCCAATGACACACCGTAAATCGTGGCAATAAATGCAACGGCGATACCGCTGCCCAACTTGGCCGGTTCGCTGAGATTTTGCATGACATGTGTGAGCCCCAACACCGCACCGATAATCCCGATAGTCGGAGAATAACCGGCAGCGGCCTCCCACACGGATGCTGCTTGCCAGCGCAACTGCTGCCACGCATGAATATCCACATTGAGAACTTCGCGTATTTTTTCGGCGCTATAACCATCCACCAGAAGCTGCAAACCTTTTCTCAAAAAAAGATCCGACTCATTTTCAATATTTCCTTCCAGCGCCAATATGCCATCTACTCGCGCCACCGCGCTCCAGGCGGTAATCTTGCGTATCAATTCCTGATGCGACGACTGCTGCGGTGTCACGAACACCCATCGCGCCATCCTGACCGCCAGAGTGAATACTTGCAAAGGGCTTTGCAACATCACCGCGCCCAGCGTGCCGCCGAATACAATCAGAAAAGCCGCACCCTGGATCAAAATGGAAAGATCGCCCCCTTCCAATAGCTGCCCGGCCAGGATTCCGGTCAGGCTGATTACCAAGCCCAATACCGCAAGCTTATCCATCAATAACCCTTCATCCAACTGCGCAACCGCGCTACCGCCTGACTGTGCAATTGAGAAACGCGCGACTCGCCTACGCCAAACACTTCACCGATTTCACGTAGATTCATTTCTTGCTCGTAAAGCATACCCATCAACATCTTTTCACGCTCCGGAAGACCATCTATAGCGCGCACCAGTTCTGCCTTAAAGCGCTCGTCTTCCAGTAAACCAAGGGGGTCGGCATCGTTGCTGAACTCGAACCGTTCGAAGAAATCCTCATGATCATCGCCGTGAAAATCTTCGTAATATACCAACTGCGCACCGCGCGATTCCTGCAGCAACTGTTGATATTCGGCGAGAGACAATTTCATTTCTCCGGCGATTTCAGTTTCGTTCGGCGATCTGCCCAATCTCTGTTGCAAGCAACTGATGGAAGCTTCGATCCGCCGCATATCGCGGCGCAAGCTGCGTGGCAGCCAATCCGCTTCGCGCAGTTCGTCCAGCATCGCGCCACGGATGCGCTGTGTTGCATAAGTCTCAAATTGTGCCCCGTGAAATTCGTCATAGCGGCTGGCCGCATCCAGCAAGCCCATCATGCCAGCTTGAATGATGTCGTCAATCTGCACGCTGTGTGGCAGCTTGACCATCATCTGGTGCGCAATCCGCTTCACCAGATGGGAATATTCCCGCAGGCATTGATCCTTGTCGTTTAATCCCGATGCGTTGTACATAATTAACTGGTGGATCTGACGTTGATTATTGGAGAGCCCACGCAAGCGTGCTGGCTGCTAGTTTACAACGCGCATGGCTTTCTTGCTGCATTGGTGTGGTAGTGGTGTATTCCACATTTAAATTAAAATTGAACATCGTAGGGTGCATTCCATGCACCAATAGTAACGGTGCTAAAATTATCGCCTGTTTCCGTAATTCACAAAGGGCTTATCCAACCTGACGGGCGCGGCGAGCACCACCCATGTATGTAACCCGCCATGCCCATTTTTCCTCCCCTGATGGAACAGCAAGCCGTCGACTAGTAGATTGTTCCGTTAAAACAGTTGCAAATAATCCGTTCGGACTAAGCTTGTCGAAGGCCAGTATTGGCACGGGACTAGCGGTTCGACAAGCTCACCGCGAACGGTAATTGTTTTGCTGGAACGCACTACTAGGCAACCAAAAAATAGCCGTCGAATTGTTGCGCGAGTTTCACGTTAGACGTTCGCACCGGATGTCTCGCAACTCCGCGCCGAAGCGGCTGATTGCGACACTTGCCTCATCAGGTTTTGTATGATTGCGGAAACTCCGCCTTCCGCCTCATCCTGCTGCATCGGCACACGCAATAATTTCTGCGACAGCCTCAAGTAGGACTTTGTCGAAACGGCAGCCGGAAAAGCCTCAACCACCGACTTCCTCAGTTGTGTTGCATAGTTAACCCTGTCATCAAACGGAATATAGCCAAAATACTCCAAGTGCGCCGGAAGGTTGCGTCGTGTCACCGCAGCCATATTTTCAAAAACCGTCATTGCAGCCTTCTCGTTGCCCGCTTTATTCACCACGATTTCAAATTGCTGACGCACATTCTCGGTCGCTAAACGCTTAATCAAGGCATAGCTCTCGGTAATGCCGCTGGGAGTCGCCTCTACCACCACCAACAACGCCGCACCGCTTACCAGACTCGATGAAACTGCGGTCTTTCCGGCCAGTGCCGCTGTATCCACCAGCATCACGTCCACACCATCGCTTGCTTCGGTCAACGCTTTTTTGAGCCGCTGTTGCTCTTCGTGCTTCAACGTCACCAGCCCGCCTTCTGCCCTCTGTACCGCCTGTATTGCACGCGCGGCAGGCAATACGCAAAAACCTCTGCCGGTTAATACCGCATCACGGAGTTTGCATTTGCCCTGTGCAACATCCAGCAAATCATATTTTGCAGACAGACCCAACCGATCCGGCAAATTATTCGGGTTATGATTCTCATCCAGCACCAGCACATTTTTGCCGGAATGCGCCAACGCCGCCGCAAGATTGATGGTCGCACTGGTGCGCCCGACACCAGCCTTGCCGGCCACTACGGTAATCACCTGCGTTTGATTGCACACCAACAAGCGCCGCAGGCCTTCAGCTTGATCCATCCCGCTGTCAGAACGCATGGGATGTCTCCTTGTTTGAAGCGCCCGCTCCCGCAAAGCGCGCACTGCTTGGTGTCGCTCCCTTTACGGGGGTCCGCAACGGCCCTTCCGCGGCCATCAATATCGGAAAGTCCAGCTCGCGCAACGTAAAAGGAGTTTTCCCTTCCGCCTGTTTGAGTGCGCGATGCAACAAATAATCGACATTAATGAGATGCAAATCTTCCGGCACACACTGGCCGTTGGTCATGTAGTGCATCATCAGGCGATGGCGCACCGCCACATCCAGCACCGTGCCAAGATTAACCGCTTCATCGAGCTTGGTGGTGATGCAGCCGATAACCTTGTTGCTATGGTACATACGCACCACATCTTCCAGCGTATCGCCGCTGCTGGTAGCATTCAATAACAGCAGGCACTTCACGCCGACCGCATCGAACATTTCATTCTGATCGCACACGCGCTCATCGCGTTGTCCCATCCCCACGGTATCGATCAGCACCAAATGCTTGTGGCGCAGCGCGGAAAGTGTCAGGCGCAAATCATCGGTATCCTTCACTGCATGTACCGCTACACCAAGTATTTTTCCATATATTTTAAGTTGTTCATAAGCGGCGATCCGGTAACTGTCTGTGGTCAACAGCGCCACCTTATCCGCGCCGTAGCGCACTACCGCGCGTGCCGCCAATTTTGCCGTGGTAGTGGTTTTACCCACACCGGTTGGCCCGATCAGCGCATATACACCACCTTTGGCGATAATGTCATCTTCCTTATCCGTCACCTGCAAATTGCGCTTAAGCACCTGCTTGATCCATGACTCGCCTTGCACGTTTCCAGCCGGCATCTTGTCCAGCAGCTTGTGTGCCAACAGCGTACTAAACCCCGCATTGAGCATTTTGCGCAACAAGCCAGCCCGTTGCGGGTCGCGCAATTGCACATCGTTCCAATACAGCACCGCGAACTGTTGCCGCAACATGGTGCCCATTGATTTAATCTCGCTGATGATATTTTCTTGCTCGGACCTGGGTTGAGTATCGATCTGATGGGCAGATTTGGCCTGCTGCGATGGCTTTGTTTGCGAAAAAGGCTCGGCCAGCGGTAACGGTTCAGACTGCGGAAAAGCTTTGGCCTGCGACGAGGGGTTAGACTGCGAAGAACTCCTCGATTGCTGCAATTTTCCGGCATGGCGCAACGCTGCGGATTGCCCGGAAATTTCGGCTTGGAACTGAAGCGCCTGCCCGGGGCGATTCAGGGGCTGACTCGATGGCTTGGTTTGAAATGCAGGTTTAATTCCCCGTGGCAACGGCTCTACCAGCTCGTCATCCTCGACCTGCTGCGTCCATTCATCTGCGGTTATCTCAGGCCACTCGACTTTTTGTGTTACCGCGCTAGCGGTCATCTGGGCAATATCGCCATTCGCCAGAGCAACAATCTCGACACCGTATTCCGTCTTCCGGTTCGACAGGATCATCGCATCGACACCAAGTTCATTGCGAATTTCCCTCATTGCTTGACGTGCCGTCGGGGCGATGAATCTTCTGATGCTCATGCTCTACCTCCCACCATAGCGGTCACCCGGATAGTTTTAAAATCCGGTACTTCATCATGCGAAATTACTCTGATATTCGGCACTGCGCGTTTCAGGAAGCGCGCCAGCAAATCGCGTAACTGCGCCGGCACCAACATCACCGTAGGCAAGCCCAATTGCTCCTGAGTTTCGGCGGCGGCACGGGTTTCGCGCAGCACGGTGTCCGCCAGGCCAGGCTCGATGCCGATGCCGTTCTGGCTCGATTGCATCGCCTGTATCAGGATGTATTCCAATTCCTTGTCCATGCCGATCACCTGCAACTCCTGCGCGGACGGATAAAACTGTTGCACAATGGCCGGGCCGAGTGCGACACGCACCAGCGATGTGAGTTGATGGGGATCCTGGGTACGAGGTGCGTTTTCTGCCAAAGTTTCCACGATAGTGCGCATGTCGCGGATATGCATCCCTTCGTCCAGCAGATTTTGCAACACCTTTTGCACCACGCCCAGCGGCAGCGTTTTGGGCACCAAATCTTCAATCAGCTTGGGCGAAACTTTCGCAACGTGGTCGAGCAGCTGCTGAACTTCTTGCCGCCCGAGCAACTCTGCTGCACGCGTGCTGAGCAAATGGCTCAGGTGGGTCGCCACTACCGTGCCCGGATCAACCACGGTGTAACCCATGACCTGTGCCTGGTCGCGCAATGCGCTGTCAATCCAGACTGCGGGCAAACCAAAGGCCGGATCACGCGTTTGCATACCGGCCAACTCGCCCGTTACGCTGCCCGGATTGATTGCCAGCAACATATTCGTGTATGCCTCACCGCTGCCAATATCCACTCCTTTGAGCGTGATGCGGTAGCCGTTCGGACGCAAATCCAGATTGTCGCGAATGTGTACCGCCGGGGGCAAAAATCCGATATCCTGAGTAAATTTTTTGCGTATTCCCTTGATGCGGCGCAACAAATCACCATCCTGCGCCTTATCCACCAACGCAATCAACCGGTAGCCCACTTCTAGCCCAAGCACGTCGACTTGTTCAACATCCTCCCATCTCGCTTCATTGGTCTCCGTAATGACCGGCATCACCGTAGCGTCAGCCTGCTCTTGCGCGGCAATTTCTTTTTCGTTCTTTTGCAACAGGTAATAGGCCAAAACACCCATCGCGCCGGCCAATGACAGAAAGGCGAAATGCGGCATACTGGGAATCAAACCCATAGAGCCGATAATTATTGCGGTCAGAATGATAATTTGCGGTTGCTTGAATAACTGCCGGATCAGTTGCTGACCGATGTTTTCGTCGCTGGCTACGCGGCTCACCACCAAGCCTGCGGCAGTGGAAATCACCAGAGCCGGAATCTGCGCCACCAAGCCATCGCCGATAGTCAACAGTGTGTAATTTTTTGCCGCCACGGCGATATCGAGATTGTGCTGCAACACACCCACTATCAAACCACCGATGATATTAATGAACAGGATAATGATGCCCGCGACCGCATCACCGCGCACAAATTTGCTGGCACCGTCCATCGCGCCGTAGAAATCGGCTTCCTGCGCAATCTCGGCACGGCGTTTGCGCGCCACATCTTCACCGATCAATCCCGCGTTCAAGTCGGCATCGATTGCCATTTGCTTGCCGGGCATCGCATCCAGGGTGAAGCGCGCGCCCACCTCGGCGATACGCCCGGCACCTTTGGTGATAACCACGAAGTTGATAACCACCAGAATCGCAAACACCACGATACCGACGGCGTAATTGCCGCCCACCAGAAAATTTCCAAACGACTCGATCACCTTGCCCGCAGCATCCGGTCCGGTGTGGCCTTCCAGCAGCACGACCCGGGTCGAAGCTACATTCAGTGACAGGCGCAACAACGTGGTTATTAGCAACACGGTGGGGAATATCGCAAAATCCAACGCCTTGTTGGTGTTCATGCTGACCAGCAACACCATGATCGAGACCGCAATGTTGAAGGTGAACAGAATATCCAGCAGCATTGGTGGCAGCGGCAATACCATCATTGCCAGAATCAGCACGATCAGCGCCGGGCCGACCATGCCGATCAACCCTGCGCGCTTAACAAAATTTTGCAGTATCAG
>CAIZNF010000039.1 GCA_903934275.1 uncultured Nitrosomonadales bacterium | reverse complement strand
GAAAGCTATTGCTGCTTCAATTCCCGTCTGGCGAGGATTATCAATACATCAGGTGGGGCGCAAATTGGAAAGCCCGTCACGGACTGCGCGGGCTTCACGACAACCGAGTTTGCCAGCCTGGATTTTTCGCGTATTGACCTGGCCGAATTCACCAACGAGATTATGGCGAACGTGCGGATGCCGAGCGCATCCATTATCAACACCGATAGCACCGCCACCATGCAGCGCAAACTGACCAACTACTACACACGAGGTCGTCAATGATCGCATCGAGATATTTCATCAGCATTGCCACACTTGTTCTTGTGGCAACCACGGCAAGCGCAGCGGAAAGCTTTAGCGTGAAGGCGTTGCTCATGCAGGCACTGAATGCGCCTGACGGTGCAGCCAAAGGGGTTGTAGAGGGCAAAGAAGCCGATGCAATTCACGCTGCAACTGGCGCATCCGATCCGGTCAGAGCGGAAGTATCAACGATCAAGAAATTCAACCAGGAAGGGTGCAGTCGCCTCGCGGTCAGACTGGTACAACCGAACACGCCAACGAAGGAGGGCGGTAAAACGGACTTTGCGCTGAATTACGAATTGAATCTATGTCAGAACGGCATGCCACCGAGTGAGGGAATGGATTTGGGGAAGGCAGCAAGGATTCTGAGCAATTGACAATGGCAGCAAAGAAAGATATATTAAATATATCTTTTGCCGTTTTCGAGAACATCATGACTACTACAGCTAAACCAGATCAACTATTATTCCGTTTCCGGTCAACCGACACGCAGAACGGCATCAGCCGTTCAACCGCGGAAAAATTGGCCGAATATCTCGGTTTCACCGGGGAAACGCAAGTGATTCACTATGCATTGCGCAAGCTGGCTAAAGAAGTGCTGCCGGCCTATGAAGCCGACGACGGCGAACTGACGCCGACACAGTTGGCAGCAATTCGCAAAGTGATACCCCAAGGTCGCGCAAAATCGGTCAAATCGAGCTTGTTCTGAGGCATGGTGAAACATTGGTGGCCAGCCCCGGAAGCAGGCGAAATCGTATGGTGTCACTTCCCGGAAAACAAGGGAATTGAGCCGGGGCCGAAGCCTCGACCTGCTTTGATCGTCAAGGTATTTGACGATCGGGCACCCCATTTAATTGTATTGGTGGCCTATGGTACCAGTCAGAAAACTGACCAGCTCCGATCGGGAGAATTTCTTATAGCTGATCGCGAGGTGGCGGCGTACCAGCTCGCAGGCTTAAGCTACTCGACAAAATTCAGTTTTCATAGCACGGTGGAACTGCCATACAGCAGCGAATGGTTCAAGGTGCCGCCCGGTGCCCCAAACGGCCAAACGCCAAAGCTCGGTGTGCTTCATCCAGGTTTGATGCAGCGTGTACGCGCCGCCTGGGAAGCGGCTCAAGCAAGTTGACATCCTCCCCCTCAAAAAGGAAAGGGATTCCTGCGGTATTCAGCTAAAACCTGGCTGACTCACTTCGGCATTGTCCTGCACTCAAGCTGATTGCTGTTCTATAAGCAGCTGTTGGAATTTTCACTCGGAGAATTTACTCAGGGCACCCCGAAGTCGTTCGCGAAGTATGGCCAACGACACTGAGCCGTCGGTCGAAGATGTTGTGTTGAACGTTTGCTACTGTTAAGGCTTGTCAGACGCCTGACAGCTGAGGGGGTGCTGCATCTTGTTCGGTCTGCGACTGAGGGCAGGCATCTGACAACCATTAACATAAGCGGTCGTTCTCCATTGATCTAATTTGGTTGGCTATGAACGTCTGCTCGAGAGCGAGGAACTGTTGCATCCTGTCGCATTAGTCCCGGTCACAAATTTTCAAAGTCGATAGGCGTTTCGGCATATCGCAATACCCATGCTAGTGTGATAGCCTTCGCCGGTTCGTAAACACGTCCAACTGTAATGGCTACGCGCAAGACAAATGCTGGAAGTTGCACCGCGTTTGATAAAGGGAGTTTAAATGAAATTATTCCAAAAATTTATGGCAGTCATCAAAGAAGAGCTTAACTATTATGGAATGAATAACTTTGGTAGTTTGGATGATCAGGAAATCATTGCATTGGATTTAAATCTAAAAGCGAAATTGATCCGCCAAGTGCCACACACGATAAAGGAAAGTAAAGAAGTACTTGCCACACTCAGTTCATTAGGCGCTAATCACAAAGTTGCATACGAAGAGATAAGGCTAAGATTAATGAATGGTGATGACGTAAATCCATTTCTGAGTAAGCAGGCGCAAGATCCCGAACATCAGGATTACTTGCTACTCGATTGGAATATTCATCATTTTCATCTTAACAGCCATAATTCGAATGGCTATTTTAATGATAGGTCAGACTACTTGCTAATGGTGCTATTCAAAAACGGTGTGGCGCACTTTATTGATATTGAGCACCATAATGATAAAGAGGTTTTCGTAAAGAGAGAATACCTAGAAATAATCAAAAATAACTGGCCTGACGCCATCGAAGAATATGTACTTAAAGGGGCATTGGATGTGGCCGTTAATTACTCCAATGAGGATATCAAGAAGTTAAGAAAAAATCAGATTAATGCTTGCCTAAAAATTGGCGACAAGGTTTATGGACCAATTGGCGGAGGAATTACCATTGCAGGAACTGGTACCGCCAACATTTTGTTGGCTATGAAGTGG
>CAIZNF010000038.1 GCA_903934275.1 uncultured Nitrosomonadales bacterium | reverse complement strand
GGCTTCCGAAGCCGAAGGTCCCGCGTTCGAATCGCGGCGGGCGCACCAATCGTGTATAAAACTGGGCACTTGTTTCAAGTCGCCCTTTTTTATATCCTTAGCACTGGCAGTCGCTACTAAGGCTGCATAACTACCTTTAACCTGGGCCGTGTTTTCAGTCACAACAATCTCATCGATCAATAGATTCAAATAGCTTTTGGCAATGCCAGTATCTTTGGCGAGCAGCTTGTCTTTCAGTAGATTGCTCAAGTTATCGATCTGGCTGGCTCTCAATGGTGCAGTAGGTATTGTCGGTGCACGTCTGGTGGTGGCAAGGTCAACAATGAGGGCTTCTTTAGATACCTTGAGTTGTTGAGACCTATTTCGCGTCGTTTCATCCAGATCAAGAATACCCGTCTCGATTGCATCCATTAAACGTTGCTGACGCTCTTCAATTTGTTTCAGTTGCCGATTAAGCTGGTTGATGTTTTCTTGTTGAGTATCCTGCGTATGATTGATCCGCTTTCTAAACTCACTCATCAGGCTTTGTAAGCGCTCAGGTGCAAAGACCTTTTCTGCTAACTGCTGCAGAATCTGGTCATCGGTTTTTTCCATAGGGAGATTGGCACTGCTGCAAGCCGTATTCCCTTTATTGCAACGACTGGTGCATTTGTAATAACGGTATCTTCCACCCTTACCAGTGGTAATCGTCATGTGCCCACCGCAAACCCCGCATTTCAACAATCCGGTAAGCAAAGTTGGTGAGCTTAACCTTCTAGGCGGTGTTTGATCCGGCGCACGGGATTCGCGTTTGAGTCTGACACGCTCGTACGTCGCGGCATCAATGATCGGTGGGATCGGCGTTTTGATCCACTCCTCTGGCGGTCTGACGACGCGCGCTCTGGAATCGTGCACGTTAAAGTAATAATCCCCCATATACAAACTGTCTGATAATAGGGTATGCAGCTTCTGCATGGCCCAAGGCTTACCTCGCATGATGAATCCTTTATGATTCAGGTGCATGGCGATCTCTTTACACCCCAAGCTTTTGCCTTGGTCACCATGCAGATAAAGGTCGTAGGCCATACGCACAACATCCGCCTCAGCCTCATTGATCTCAAGACGCTTCTTCTGTCGTCCGCGACTACCTGGGACGCTGGTGGAGACGGCGGCATAGCCGAAGGGTGGGCGTGATCCGTTAAAATAACCTTGACGGGCATTCTCTTTCATCGCACGCGAGGTGTGTTTGGCGTTTTCTTTGCTTTGATGCTCATCGAACATATTGATCAGACGCCGCATCATCTCACCCGAAGAATCATCACTGGTTGGCTGCGTGATCGAGATTACCTTGACCTTATTCTTAGCCAGCTGCCGCTCATATAGACCAAATTCGATACCGTCACGGAAGAAACGCGACAAGCTATGAATGACGATGACTTCAAAACCAGCAGGCTTCGTCATTGCCTCTGCAATCATGCGCTGAAATACCGGGCGCTTGTCATCAGTGGCGGAGGCACCAGGTTCAATGAATTCATGCACGACAACATGGCCGTTAGCTTTACACCAGTCGTTTAACTGGCGCAATTGATCCGGAATGGAGAGATCATTTTCTGCTTGGCGGGTGGTTGAGACCCTTGCATAGAGTGCGACGTGCATGAATAGTCCTTTACTAATGAATACAACTTAAATCATCTTCTGAATTAATAATCGCCATTAATTCTGGCAATAAAATCTCCAACAGTTTCAGTTCACTTAACAACAGTGAATTTACGCTTAAATCTTCAACATAAATAGCAGAATCATAAAATTCGGCTTTGTATCGTATGTCGATATTGATCAATGTATCGTTCACGCATGGTGGCACCTCCTTCCTTGCATCATCTATTCCCGCCCATTCCTATCCAACTTACTGCCAATTCGGTCTTTCTCATACATTTCAAACAACTCACCTTCCAACCCCTTATCACCGAATTCACCTAAAAATAATTTTCTGAATGCCCGAAACTGACTCT
>CAIZNF010000037.1 GCA_903934275.1 uncultured Nitrosomonadales bacterium | reverse complement strand
TTCAGACAAAACCTATGCCTTGCCACATAAATCTGTAGTAGAAAGCCTGCAAATTCAGTTTTTCAGCGAATCTTCGATCCAATTAAAGTCTGCATGAAACCGCGCAGTTATTGAGAAGTGGAGGTTTTCTGGCAAACACTACATAGCCCCGGAGACGGGGTGTTGCGCCAACTTGTGCAAATATCCGGTGCAATGCACTACGCTTATCGCGCCTTACACGCTAAAATGCGGCCTGAAATTTATAGCTCATTAAAAAGGTCACAGTCTAATATGCATCCCATGCTCAACATCGCGGTGAAGGCCGCGCGGCGCGCTGGCAATCTGATTCACCGCTCCGCCGACAAGATCGACCACCTCACCATTACCAAAAAATCTCACGCGGATTTCGTCAGCGAAGTGGATCGTGCCGCCGAGCAAACCATCATCCAGACATTGCTGGAAGCCTATCCGACTCATGCAATTCTAGCAGAAGAGAGCGGCTCTCAAGGCGAATCGGAGTTCCTGTGGATCATCGATCCGCTCGATGGCACGACCAATTTCTTGCACGGCCTGCCGCAATATTCCGTGTCCATCGCCTTGCAGCACAAAGGCATCATCACCCAGGCGGTGGTGTACGACCCGGTCAAAAACGAATTATTTACCGCTACGCGCGGGCGCGGTGCGTTTCTCAACGACAAACGTCTGCGTGTCACTAAACGCCTGCACTTGGCCGACAGCTTGATCGGGACCGGTTTCCCCTACACACGGTTCGAGCACATGGATGCTTATATCGGCATCTTTAAAGATCTGATACAGAAGACCTCTGGCCTGCGCCGCCCCGGTTCTGCCGCGCTTGATTTGGCGTGGGTGGCCGCCGGGCGCTACGACGGATTTTTTGAAATCGGGCTCAAACCGTGGGACATGGCCGCAGGTTGCCTGCTGATTACCGAAGCGGGCGGCATGGTCAGCGACCTGCAAAACAACGAAACCTATCTCAAGACCGGATACATCTGCGCGGGCAATCCAAATATCCACCCGCTGCTGCTGCAAGTGATGGCACCACATTTGACCCCTGCACTGAGCGGACATCCCGCGAAACTTGTAAAATGAAAATCTATGTTTTTAGAGGCCTACGGTTATGAATGACCCAAAACTTGAACTCCTTATTAAGGAGAAAATGCAAAAATACATACCCTATCGCCCTATCCAGATAATGCATGGCGGCGTGATCGTGCTCGCATCGATTGCCGTTGGCATATTCTCCCTGACTTCCGAACAAGATGCAGCACGCAATGGGTCTGGGGCGTGGCTAGGCATCTACCTCGCCGTTGCTGGACTGGTGCTCTATGTCGTATGGACATACCTTCGCATCGACAAGGCCAAAAAAGAGGCCAATGCAGAATTTCTCGCTGCTTCCCCCAAAAACACAAAAGGGAAATGATTGCTCTGGGGGCTATCTCGCTTATTGGCCTTGATTGCAAGGCACCGATTTCAATGCGCCAGCATCCTGCATAATGAAAAATATCTCTCTGGCAAAAAATTACTCCAGCCCCCAATAGAAGCAAAAATACCGTAGGGTGCGTTCTACGCACCATCGCTAACTGTTGCATAGATTGCACCTCCTACAAAAACATCATTGTTTGTAACGCAGATTCGAGCCAGACAACGTGAGCGAAAAAATCAAAGAGTTAACCCACACGCCAATGATGCAGCAATATTTTCGCATCAAGGCAGAGCATCCCGACATGCTGCTGTTTTACCGCATGGGGGATTTCTACGAACTGTTCCATGAAGATGCCGCGCGTGCAGCCAAGCTGCTCGACATTACGTTGACCCAACGCGGCGCATCCAACGGTCAACCGATCAAGATGGCTGGCGTTCCGTATCATGCCGCCGAGCAATATCTGGCGCGTCTGGTCAAGCTGGGCGAATCGGTGGCGATTTGCGAACAGATCGGCGACCCCGCCACCAGCAAAGGGCCTGTTGAACGAAAAGTGATGCGCATCGTCACGCCGGGCACAGTTACCGACTCCGCGTTACTGGAAGAAAAGCGCGACTGCCTGTTACTGGCACTGCATGAACGACATGGCAAGATGGGGCTAGCTTGGCTAAATCTCGCCTCCGGCCAATTTTTCGTCTGCGAAACGACTACCGAAAATCTGTCCGCCGAATTGGAACGCCTGCAACCATCGGAGATTTTGCATACCGAGAACACTCGTCTGCAAGCCAATATCCATGCGGCTTTCAAGACGCTGCCAGACTGGCACTTCGACCTCGAAACAGCGCGCCGCGCGCTGTGCCAACAATTCGCCACGCTCGATCTCGCAGGATTCGGCTGCGACGATTACAGCATCGGGGTCGAAGCGGCGGGCGCGCTGCTCGGTTACGCGAAGCTCACGCAAGGCCAAGGCATCAGCCACATCTGCAGATTGCAGGTGTACAGCGCGGATCAATATGTGCGCATGGATGCGGCGACGCGGCGCAATCTGGAAATCACCCAGACCCTGCGCGGTGAACCCGCCCCCACCCTACTCTCCCTGCTCGACACCTGCGCCACCAACATGGGTAGCCGCCTGCTGCACCACTGGCTGCACCATCCGCTAAGGGATAGAAGTGTGCTGCGCGCAAGGCTGGATGCAGGAGAGCAACTGAGCGATCTGCACCGCTCAATCCGCGACCACCTCAAACCCTGCGTAGACGTGGAACGTATCACCGCGCGCATCGCCCTGCGTAGCGCGCGACCACGCGACCTGTCCGGCCTGCGCGACACCCTGCTGACTTTGCCACAACTACAAACCGCCCTGCCCCCTCTCCCCTCGCGGGAGAGGGTTGGGGAGAGGGGGGGACCACCTGCATTGCTGTCAATGTTGGGCGATGCCTTACAAACCGACACGCAACTTGTCGCCATTCTGCAAAATTCCCTGCGCGCCGAACCTTCATCGATCCTGCGCGAGGGCGGCGTAATCGCCGACGGCTTCGATGCCGAACTCGACGAGCTGCGCGGCATCCAAAGCAATTGCGGCGACTTCCTGCTGGCGCTGGAAGCGCGCGAACGGGCGCGCACCGGCATCGCCACGCTGAAAGTCGAATACAACCGCGTGCATGGCTTCTACATCGAAGTGAGCGCTGCCCAATCCGTCAACGTGCCGGATGATTACCGCCGCCGCCAGACGCTGAAGAACGCCGAGCGCTACATCACGCCGGAACTGAAGACCTTCGAGGACAAGGCGCTGTCCGCCAACGAGCGAGCGCTGGCGCGCGAAAAATTCCTCTACGAAAAACTGCTCGACCAACTTGCGCCCTTTATCCCGCAACTGCAACGCATCTCCGCCGCCATCGCCGAACTCGATGTGCTCGCTACCTTCGCCGAGCGTGCTGCCACGCTGAATTTCAGCGCTCCGCAGTTCAGCGACGATGCACAAATCAACATCACGCAAGGCCGCCATCCGGTGGTGGAAGCCCAAATACAAAGCCAGTCTGGGCGCTTCACACCGAACGACACCGCGCTTTCTGATGCGCGCCGCATGCTGCTGATCACCGGCCCGAACATGGGCGGAAAATCCACCTACATGCGCCAGGTCGCGCTCATCGCGCTGCTCGCGCATGTCGGCTGTTTCGTCCCGGCACAGCAAGCAACGCTCGGCGAAATCGACCAGATATTCACCCGCATCGGCGCATCCGACGACCTCGCCAGCGGGCGCTCCACCTTTATGGTCGAGATGACCGAGGCCGCCAACATCCTGCACAACGCCACCGAAAAAAGCTTGGTGCTGGTGGACGAGATTGGGCGCGGCACCTCCACCTTCGACGGTCTAGCCTTGGCCTACGCGATCGCGCGCCACCTGCTGGAAAACAACCGCAGCTACACCCTGTTCGCCACGCATTATTTCGAATTGACGCGGCTCGCCGAAGAATACTCGCAACTCGCCAATGTCCACCTCGCCGCCATCGAACATCAGCACAGCATCGTGTTCCTGCACAGCGTCAATGAAGGCGCAGCCAGCCAGAGCTACGGTCTGCAAGTCGCAGCCCTCGCAGGCGTACCCCTTGATGTTATCAAGGCTGCGAAGAAACAATTACGCAAGCTGGAACAAAATAGCGCCGCTCAGAATCCGCAGGGCGACCTGTTCGACCGAAGGCCAGAGATACCGGAGCCGGAAGAGCATCCGGTGCTGAAATTGCTGCGCGAAATGCAGCCCGATGAAATGAGCCCGAAAGACGCACTGGAAAAGCTGTATCAGTTGAAAAAGTTGTAGCTGTAGAAGTGTGTGCCATTACTCGAATCGCGCATCTGCAAATCGTCATTCCCCCTTACCCCTTACCCATTCACAGCTTATCAACCCGCCGGTACAGCCGGTAATGTTCGTTCTTATCGCCCTTGCGATTGCCTTCCCATGTTTTTTTCCAGCGCGTTTCGTCGAGCAGCGGTTTGGATAGACGGTCACCCTGAATCAAACGCAAGTCGCAGCGGTGTTTAGTATCGTGCCTGGTAATGATATTGCCGAAATAATGCAGCATGGCACGTTGGCCGTCGCCGAGGTAATCGTATCCGATGCACTGATATTGTTGCGGCATGGCATGTTGCAGCGCGGCAACCATGCTGCGGTAGCTCTTACCGCTGTCCAGCCACGGCAACCACAGCGTCATGGCGAGTATCCAAATCAACGTGATGCCAGATAACCAATTCACCACCGCGCGACGCATCGAACGCCCGACACGCCACACCAGCACCAGCCACAGCACGGTGGCGATGATGGCGATAGCGAACGGCATGGCATGAAACTCCGGTTCGAAACCGGGCTGGTAATCTTTCAACCAGATGGTGATCTTGGCGTGGTTATCCAGCAACAGACCGGCCCATCCCCACCACATCAGGATGGCGACCAGCGCGAAGGTCATCAGCCCGAACCAGTCCAGTGCGTTGGCCGCGCCGCGTTTCAGCATGGATAACGAAGATGCCGCCAATAGAGCTATCGGCAGCAGCATCGGCAGAGCAAACACTTCTTTGATATTCGGCACGAAACTGAGTGTAACCAGCATCACCGCGAAGCAGACCAGCGGTAATTGCAAATCATCGCGTTGCGCTAAGCGTTTGCGCGATTGCCACACCGCCCATACCGCCAGAGGCAAAGCTGGCCATGCCAGCCACGGCAAACTTTTCAGGTAGTAAAAGGCATCCTTACCCGGTACAGTTTTCGCGTAATCCAGCCAGTTGCCGATGTTGTGCGCCCACGCCCAATCAGAGAACAATTGCGGAGAGTACTGATACAGCAGCAGCGGCCAAATGGTGAGCCACGGCAGAGAGCATGGTGCGGCGATAGCGAGGCTGCGCAAATAATTGCGCTTGCGCCAATTCTGAAACAGCGCGGGCAACAGCACGGCAATGAGTGCGCACAATACCGGCGCAATGAAACCCTTGGACATGAAGCCGATGCCCATGCCGGTGCCGATCCAGATACCGGCGCGCAGAACACGCTCCTGGCTTTGCGCGAAACCATACAGCATCATCGCGCAACCGGCGAGCAACGCCAGATCGGTGATCATCTGGTGCGCCCGCACCAGCATGCCAAGACAACCAATCAGGATAACCGCCGCTGCCCAACCGCGATTTTCGCCGTACAGCTTGCGGCTTGCGAGGCCGGTAAACAGCATGGTAAACGCGGTGTAAAAACCGCTGGCGAGGCGCGCGCCGTCGTGCAGCGGCAGCAGCGGTGAAAATAATTTGGCTGACAGCGCGGCAGTCCAGTAATACAGCGGGGGCTTGTCCATATACGGCTCGCCCGCGAGGGTGGGCACCAGCCAGTTGCCACTTTGCAGCATGGAATAAATCAACCCGAAGCTGGTCGCCTCGTCCGGTTTCCACGGATCGTGCCCGACCAGTCCCATGCCCAGCCAGATCAGGCACAGCAGGCCGAGCAGCAGCGCTTTAGCGGGTGTGATCGGGTGCGGATCGGTGGGTTTTATGAAATACATTTGCCTGATTATCTAACGGGCATGGCGAGCACCACCCCTGATAATGAAACTCGCCATGCCCGTTTCCCCCTCCCCAACCCTCCCTCGGAGGGATAACCAGCGACTTGGCTGCGGTTGTTTGCAGTCTAGTCGAATGGCTAGTTGTTTCACCCAGAGGGGGCGAACGAATCGCTGCGCGAGTTTCACGTTAAGCCGGACGAGCCAGTGCCCAATGTAGTTCGGGCTGTGCCCGACGTGGTGGGCGCAGCCCACCCTACGGTTATTGTTCGCCATGCCACTATTCCACAATCTTGATGCGCTGCTTCGCCTGTGGTTCACCATTGGGATATTGTGCATTGATTAGCCGCAGATAGCTCTCTGCAGATTTACCGAGCGGCGAGTTTTGCGCGAGTTTAGCGTAAGTGTCACCCTGCCGTGCAGTAATGACCCGGATGCTGAGCGGCCTGACCAATTTGCGTTCGTCGGCGGTAAGCGCGTGGAAACTGCGCACCGTGCCGATTATTTCGTCGTGATGCGCGGCCAAGCCTTGCTGGGTCTTGGCTTGACCTTGCAGGATAAACGCCTGCTTGTTCAAATAAATCACGCCACCGATAGTGTTCGGCAAATCAATCAGCGCTGCGGGCAAGTCATTCACTTCGAGCTGTTGGATTTTTGCCCCATAACCGGCCAAACGTCGCGCATACTCGACCGGTGAACCGTTGGGTTTATGATCCATTTTCATTTGCAGCTTGGCTTCGCCTTGCGGGCTGATGGCAATCAATGCATCCGGCAAGTTATGCACCTGCCATGCTTCCGGAAATTGCAGCGCGATACCCAGTTCGCCGTGATAAAAGCGGTTGTTGCGCACCACGCCTTGCTCGCTGTTGTCGTTGAACACCAAGCCGTCTGAAGCGGCGTAAAATTCGCCGCGCCCTTCAAAGTGTGCGTGGGCGGCAGCGTTCTTGACAGCCTCGCCGACAGCCTGTTGCAAGCGCGTATCATTGTCCGGGTGCGAGGCAAACAGGCCGTGATAACGGCGCGGTTCGCGACCTTCCTGCTTGGCCAGCTCCGCATCCTTCAATTCCTGATTCTTCAGCACGCCAATAACATCGATAATGGCTTGCGGGGCGTAATCGGTGCGCGACAGATAAACCGCACCCAAGCGGTCTGCTTCCAATTCATGTTCGCGCCCATAGCCAGACAACAATGCGCCTCCAACCATATTAGTCAGATTTTGCGCGCCAACCGAATTGATTTGCGGCACGAAGATAGAAGCGATAGTTAATCCGAGATTGGTGGCTTGCGCGGCGCTTTGCTGGCGCACGCCATGACGTGCCGTCACATGGCCGATTTCATGTCCCAGCACAGCTGCCAGTTCCGCTTCGCTGTTGAGGTAGGCCATGATGCCGCGCGTGATATAGACGTAACCGCCGGGCAGTGCGAAGGCATTGATATCCGGTGAATCCAATACGGTAAAGTGGTATTGCAGGCCAGGGCGATGGCTCTGTTTGGCGATTTTTTGCCCAACGCTGTTGACGTAATCCTGTAGCGCTTTAGATTCGTAAACCTTATATTGTTTCTTGACCTGCTCGTCGGATTGGCGGCCAATTGCCATTTCCTGACTCTCCGACATCATCACAAAATCGTTTTTTCCGGTAACAGGGTTTTGCGCGCAACCGGCCAGCAACAAAAAAACAAGGCTGATAATTAAAAGACGCATGTCAGTTCCTTCTCAGTGTTAACGTGAAACTCGCTCAGCGGTTCGTTCGCCCCCTCTCCCTCTGGGGGAGGGTTGGGGAGGGGGAAACATATCGATACTTGGACGGCTCGATGCTAGCCATCAGGCGAGATTGATGCCTTAAATACAAAAGGCAGCAAGTGCTGCCTTTTGTATAGAACCGGAGCGATAAGTTCCAGAGGAACCACCAATTATCGTATAAGCAATCAAAAAAGTTGCCAAGTAACTGGCTAACGTGAAACTCGCGAAGCGATTCGTTCGCCACTTCTGGTAAAACAACTAGCCATTCGACTAGGCCATCAAAAAACGATGCCCAAGTCGCTGGTTATCCCTCTGTGGGAGGGTTGGGGAGGGGTAAACGAGCATGGCAAGTCATTATCAGACGCCATACCCATTAGTTCCGGGGGGCCTCTACGCACAGCCTTTCGGCCAAATCACCCAAAGGCGGCATACAAGCAGCCAGTTATTACGCCGCAGCTTTGCCGTATTTTTGACGGAATTTATCGATACGACCAGCGGTATCCACAATCTTTTGCGTGCCGGTATAAAACGGATGGCATTCAGAGCAAACTTCGACCTTCAGCTCCGGCTTACCCATTGCAGACTTGGTTTTGAAGTTATTGCCGCAGCTGCAAGTCACGGTAATTTCCTGGTATTTCGGGTGAATATCTGCTTTCATTTTCTTTCCTTGCAATTGGTTCGGTGCGGCGGGTGTACGCACTCCCATGAATACACTTCACGGGGGGCGCGCATTATCCATAAAAATAGTGAGTTGCGCAAATTTTTATGGTTTTGGCTTGATATGATGCGGGCTTGAACGAAGAGGATAGGAAAATATATGGGAAGCTTATGCCAGCACTAAGCCGCAATGATTACCGAACGTTGATATTGGCCGCTTTGGGTGGCGCACTGGAGTTTTACGACTTTATCATCTTCATATTTTTCGCAGTGGTGATTGGGCAGTTATTCTTTCCACCCGATATGCCAGACTGGCTACGCCAGACACAAACCTTCGGCATTTTTGCCGCAGGTTATCTGGCTCGTCCATTGGGCGGGATTGTGATGGCACATTTTGGTGATCTGCTAGGGCGCAAACGCATATTCATGCTAAGCATTTTCTTGATGTCGGTGCCCACACTGGCAATTGGCTTGCTGCCAACCTATGCATCCATAGGCATCTGGGCCCCATTGTTGTTGCTTGCTTTGCGCGTGTTGCAAGGCGCTGCGATAGGCGGTGAAGTGCCGGGAGCATGGGTGTTTGTCTCCGAGCATGTGCCGCCACGCCATGTCGGCTTTGCCTGCGGCACGCTGACTGCCGGACTGACCGGCGGAATTTTGCTTGGCTCGCTGGTAGCGACCGCAATTAACAAGCTATATACCCCGGCTGAAATACTCATCGAAGGGTGGCGCGTGCCGTTCATCATCGGCGGAATTTTTGGGTTGGTATCGGTTTGGTTGCGCCAGTGGCTACATGAAACGCCGGTATTCAAAGAAATGCAGGCGCGCCAAACTCTGGCGAACGAGTTACCGCTGAAAACAGTGATTCGCGAACACCGCCCCGCAGTGATTCTCACCATGTTACTGACCTGGCTGTTATCGGCGGCGATTGTGGTAATGATACTGATGACACCCACGCTGGTACAAAAACTCTATGCCATTCCTGCCGTCATAGCATTACAGGCAAACAGCATGGCAACATTGTTTCTGAGCCTCGGCTGCGTGGTGTTTGGCGCACTGGCTGATCGTTATGGCGCGGGGCGCGTGTTGATGGCAGGCTGCGTGCTGCTGGGCCTCACCTCCGCGCTGTTCTACCAGCAAATGGCGGTAGCGCCGCAGCGAATTTACGAGTTATATGCATTGTGCGGTTTTTTTGTGGGGGTGATCGGCGTAGTGCCAAGCGTTGCCGTCAAAGCGTTCCCGCCCGTGGTACGATTCTCCGGGCTATCGTTTTCCTACAATGTAGCCTATGCGGTATTCGGTGGGCTTACGCCGATTGTGGTCAGCATGCTGCTGCCGATCGACCCTTTGGCACCGGCGCATTATGTGGGACTGTTGAGCACCGTTGGCGTGCTGATCGGGATATATTTGTGGAAGCGCAAATAGCGTAGTTGAATTTGGATAAAGGTTTTTTTATGCGACAATGCACGTTGCATAGCTGAGCGCGATTATTTCCATTTTTCCATCAATGCGGCTGTTATGAAAGCCAAACGGAATAGCGCGCCCTCAAGCTGCTTTTCGCGAAAATCATATTGTCAGAATAGAAGGTACTCTTGGAAAACCTCAAGCAATTGCTCGCAGCGGATATGGCCGCAGTGGATCAGGTGATACGCACCCGGCTACACTCGGAAGTGCTGCTGATAAATCAGGTCGGCGAATACATCGTCGGCAGCGGCGGCAAGCGGCTGCGCCCGGCATTGGTCGTGCTATCTGCCGATGCTTTTGGCTATCGGGGAAAATCCCATCACGATCTCGCGGCAGTAGTGGAGTTTATCCATACCGCCACCTTATTGCATGACGATGTGGTGGATGAATCCACATTGCGCCGTGGGCGCGAGACAACCAATGCATTGTTCGGCAATTCTGCCAGCGTGTTGGTCGGCGATTTCCTGTATTCGCGCGCCTTCCAGATGATGGTCGAAGTGGGCGAGATGCGCGTGATGCAAACGCTGGCCGATGCCACCAACACCATCGCCGAAGGCGAAGTGCTGCAACTGCTCAACTGCCACGATGCGGATGTGGATGCCAACAACTATATGCGCGTAATCCATTGCAAGACCGCCAAACTGTTCGAAGCAGCGATGCGCCTCGGCGCAATTCTGGGCAAATCCTCTGCTGCGGATGAAGAGGCTGCGGCCAAATACGGCATGCATCTCGGCACCGCATTCCAACTGATTGACGACGTGCTGGACTACTCAGCCGTCGAAGCGCAAACCGGCAAACATCTCGGCGACGACCTCGCCGAAGGCAAGCCCACTCTGCCCCTGATTTACGCCATGCAGCACGGCACCCCGGAGCAAGCCGCCGTGGTGCGCGGTGCAATCGAACAAGGCGATGTGGAAAAATTCGACGAAGTGCTGCAAATAATTCATGCCACCGGCGCGCTGGATTTCACCCGCCAACAAGCCCTGCGCGAAACAGAGTCGGCTTGCGCGGCCATCGCCTCCGTTACCGATTCAAAATACAAACAATGTTTGCTAGAATTGGCGCACTTTGCCGCGACGCGGCAATATTAGACCCAACCCCTCCCGGCCTCCCCTTATCAGGGGAGGAGATAGCGGCTCCCTCCTCGGCACTCAATTGCTTGTACTGCTTTTCTGTTTTTTCCATCCCAACACCTTAACCTCTCCAAGGTGTTGCGGTTGGTTTTTGAGCGCGCCGCGTTTCAATCTTTGCGTATGAGCAAACACTTAGAGTCACTTGAGCGGCAATATCCTGGACAAATCATCCTGAACCCCGAACAGGTCGCAAAGGTTCTCGGTGCAGCTCGGCAAACTGTTTACAACCAGCACAGCAACAAAACCTTTCCCATTCGACCAATATACCAAGGAAGAACCTGGGGCTGCTCTGTTGTGGATATTGCCCACTTCCTCGACACTGGAGTACCGCAACTGCAAATTGACCTTGCTAAACCAAGAGCGGGGCGCAAAACCAGTCAAAGGCAAGTTTTGAAGTATCAATTTTTTGGAGAAGACAAGGTCTGGACTGAAACAGTCAACTGTGAGCGCAAGCCAACTCAAAAACAAATCTTGAAGTACCAAGCGTTTTGGGATGACGTGATCGAAAGAATGGATCGCATGGAGCAGAAACCCAATGATATTACCCACGTTCTTGTCCCATATATAAGGCGACTCTCTTAAATTTGAGAAACAAGATACCTACCGACCTCGCTAAAACTGCCA